>JAHEIA010000288.1 GCA_024639625.1 Chromatiales bacterium | reverse complement strand
TGACGGTGCTGACCATCATCGCGGGTCTGCTGCCGATCATGTTCGGCACCGGCACGGGATCCGAGGTGATGCAGCGTATCGCAGCACCGATGGTGGGTGGCATGGTGAGCTCGACGCTGCTAACGCTGCTGGTGATTCCGTCGGTCTTTCTGCTCTGGAAACGACGTGGACTCGGCCTGGCGCAGCACGTGGAGATTTGATCGCGGGACAGCGCCGCTGGTCTCGTGGCTGCGAGTTGCCTAGACTGCGCGCCATGAAAGACTATATTGCGCCGAAATGGCTTGCCACCCTGCAGCGCAACCGGGTCGCCGGTTTTGCCGAGCTTTGGGACCTGGAAGCCGACTGGTTCGAAGATCCAAACCAGCGTCGCGGCGGCTGGAGCGGGGTCTCGCGCTGCCAATTCCGTCTCGCCGCCGGGGGTTCGGCGGGTTTTTTTCTCAAGCGCCAGGAGAACCACGTCCACCGAACCTTGTTGCACCCCTGGCGTGGGGTGCCCACCCTGGTGCGCGAGATGCGCAACCTTGCGCGCTACCAAGCCGCCGGGGTGCCCACCCTGGTGCCGGTGTATTTCGCCCAGCGACGGATCGAGGGCCGGATGCGGGCGCTGCTGCTTACCGAGGAGCTGTTGGCATACCGCTCACTGTCCGACTGGATGCGGGACTGGCGACGCGCTGGGTGGCCCCCAAGGGAAGAGCGTACCATGATCCTGAGCGCGTTGGCGGAGCTGCTGCGGCGCATGCATCGGCATCACCTGCAACACAATTGTTGCTACCCCAAACATCTGTTTCTGCGGCGCGACGATGCGGCTTGGCAGGCGTGCATCATCGACCTGGAGAAAACAAAAAGAACGCTTCGGCGTAACTCGGCACGGATCCGCGATCTCAGCACCCTGCATCGGCATGCGCCGTACTGGAGCCGCAGCGATCGGCTGCGATTCTTCCTCGCCTATCTCGGACTGGATCGGCTCGACGCCCGAGCGAAAGGCCTCGCCCGCAAGGTTCTGCGCGATGCGGCGCGCAAACTGCCCCAGCCTTCGCGGGGCGCCCCCCGAGCAGCCGGTTGACCGCTCCGCGGTCTTATCGACGGTAACCCCGGTTGGCGCAATGGGGTAGAATGTGCCCCTTTCTCGCACCAGCAGTCGATCCGGTTCGTCGGCGCAGCCGTCGCCGCGGCTTGCCGCATCCGGTCTCGCATAACGAGGGGATAGCTATGTATGGTTTTTCGATCCAGGTTTCCGGTTCTTTCGACGAGGTCATTGACCGCGTTACCGCGGCGCTTCAGGCGGAGGGTTTCGGGATACTCACCGACATCGATGTTAAGGTGACGTTGAAGCAGAAGCTGGGCGTCGAGCGGCGCCCGTATCGTATCCTTGGCGCGTGCAATCCTCCCCTGGCGAACCGGGCAATCGAGGCCGAGCCCGATATCGGCCTGCTGTTGCCGTGCAATGTGGTCGTGCGCGAGGAGGAGAACGGCGGTATCACCGTAGCGTTCATGGATCCCGCGTCCGTGTTGGGGCTGGTGCAGCGGCCGGAGCTCGAGGAGCTCGGAGTCGAGGTGCTAACCCGTTTGCACCGGGTGCGCGATAGTTTGCAGGGGTGAAGCGCAGGATGGATCCTCCGGAAGACCAGGCGCGTGATCACGGCGACGCATTTCCCTTGCTGGAGGGGATCGATGCCCCCGCGGATCTGCGCCGTCTGCCCCCGGATCGCCTGCCGCTGCTCGCGGACGAGCTGCGCCGCTTCTTGATCCAGGCGGTGTCGCGGACCGGGGGCCATCTGGCTGCGGGTCTCGGGGTGGTGGAGCTGAGCATCGCCCTGCACTTCGTGTTCGAAACCCCCAAGGACCGTCTGGTCTGGGATGTGGGGCACCAGGCCTACCCACACAAGATCCTCACCGGCCGCCGCGAGCGCATGCATAGCCTGCGGCGCAAAGGTGGTCTTTCCGGTTTTCTCAAACGCGACGAGAGCCAGTACGATGCGTTCGGTGCCGGCCATTCGAGCACCTCCATCAGTGCCGCCCTGGGGATGGCGGCGGGTTTCGCCCAGCTCGGGCAACGCCGTCACGTCGCAGCCGTGATCGGGGACGGGGCGCTCACGGCGGGCATGGCGTTCGAGGCGCTGAACCACGCTGGTTCGCTGGATCTCGATCTGCTGGTGGTGCTGAACGACAACGATATGTCCATCTCGCCGCCGGTCGGCGCGATGAGCAACTATCTGGCCCGGGTGTTGTCTAGCCGCCTCTACACGAGTGTGCGCGAGGGCGGAAAGTCCGTACTCAGCCAGTTACCGGGGATCCGCGAGTTCGTGGGGCGCTGGGAGGAGCACATGAAGGGCATGGTGACCCCGGGCACCCTGTTCGAAGAGCTGGGGTTCAACTATATCGGCCCGGTGGACGGCCATGATCTCCCGCTGCTCATCGCGACGCTGGACAACATGAAATCCATGCGCGGACCACGCCTGTTGCACGTGGTTACGCGCAAAGGCAAGGGCTATAAGCCCGCGGAGGGGGCCCCGGTCGCCTTCCATGGCGTGACGCCTTTCAATCCCGAAACCGGCAAGATGGAGCGCAAGCCCGGGGGACTGACCTACAGCAGCGTATTCGGCAACTGGCTGTCTGACCTGGCCACCGCGGATCCGCGTTTGGTGGCCATTACCCCAGCCATGTGCGAGGGTTCGGGCATGGTTCGCTTCGCCCGGGAGCACCCCGAGCGCTACTTCGATGTGGGTATCGCCGAGCAACACGCGCTGACCTTCGCCGCGGGTCTGGCCTGCGAAGGGCTAAAACCTGTGGTCGCCATCTATTCCACTTTCCTCCAGCGTGCGTTTGACCAGCTCGCACACGATATCTCGCTGCAGGATCTGGATGTTACCCTTGCGGTGGACCGGGCGGGTCTGGTGGGTGAAGACGGTCCTACCCATGCAGGGACCTTCGATCTCGGCTTTGCGCGCATGCTGCCGAATCTGGTCGTCATGGCGCCGTCCGACGGCGATGAGTGCCGAGCCATGCTGCAGACCGCGTACGAGCATAGAGGACCGGCCCTAGTGCGCTATCCGCGCGGAGCAGCATCGGTGGTGGGTGGGCAGACGGGATTCGAGACCCTTCCTATCGGTCAAGCCCAGGTTCTGCGTGAAGGGAGGCGGGTGGCTCTGTTGGCCTTCGGCGCCATGCTCGATCCCGCTCTCGAGGCGGCGGACGCGCTGGATGCGACGCTGGTCAACATGCGTTTCATCAAGCCGCTAGACGAGTCCTTGATCCGAACATTAACAGCGGGCCACAGCCTGTTGGTAACCCTCGAAGAGGGCGCGGTCCAAGGCGGTGCGGGCTCTGCAGTGAACGAATTTCTCTGCCGGGATGGGCGGGTGGCGAGGGTGCTCAACTTGGGCCTGCCGGATCGCTATGTCGCGCAAGGAACTCATGCCGAGCAGATGCGCGAGTGTGGCTTGGACGGGCCGGGCATCGTTGCCTCGGTTCGGCGGGGCTTGGCCGCTGAGGGTTGAAACCGCCGCGGCCTGGTAAATCGGCTGTTTCCCCGGATGAGGCGTGAACGGCGGCGGACCATCCATGGTCCCGTTCTGGTCAATCGTTATCCGCCGCTGCGTACGTCCATCATGTTTTCGATGATCGGTTGCAGCACGATCTCCATGGCATAGCCCATCTTTCCCCCCGGCACCACGATGGTGTTGCGCCGCGACATGAAGGAGTCGTGGATCATCGACAGCAGATAGGGGAAGTCGATGTCGAGCTTTCTTGGATCGCGGAAACGGATGACAACGAAGCTCTCGTCCGGTGTCGGGATATCCCGCGCGATGAAGGGGTGGGAGGTATCCACCGTAGAGACGCGCTGGAAATTGATGTCGGTGAGCGAGAATTGGGGGGTGATACAGGTGATATAGTCCGGCATGCGCCGCAGGATCGTGTCCACAATGGCCTCGGCGGAATACCCGCGCTCTGCGCTGTCGCGGTGGATCTTCTGGATCCATTCCAGGTTCACGATGGGCACCACGCCTACGCCCAGGTCGACGTGCTGGGCCACATTGTGGGCGTCCGTCACCACCATGCCGTGGAGTCCTTCATAAAACAGCAGGTCGGTCCCTTCCGGCATATCCTCCCAAGGGGTGAACTCTCCCGCCCCAAGGTCGGTTCCCAGCCGGGAATTGTGCTCGGCTGCTTCCTCCGGGCTGTGTAGATAGTAGCGCCGCTTGCCGGTACCGGATCGGCCGTAGTTCTTGAACAAATTTTCCAGGGCAGCGAAATCGTTCGCCTCGGGACCGAAATGGCTAAAGTGCTGATTCCCTTCCGTCTCAGCCGCCTTGACCGCCTCGCGAAACTGGGCACGATTGAGGCTGTGGAAGCTGTCGCCCTCGATGACGGCCGCGGTTACGCCGTCGCGTATAAAAATGTGCTCAAAGGCTCGTTTTACCGTGGTCGTGCCAGCGCCGGAGGAACCGGTTACAGCAACTATGGGGTGTTTCTTCGACATGGATTACTCCCTTCATGATATCCAATCGGTTGCTCAACCCCGGGGGCATCAATTGGGATGCGCCGCCGGGATCAGGCCTGGGATTCCGCTGGTGTCGGCAGAGCCTACAGCATGGGTTGCTTGCCTCGCAAGCACGCCATGGGATGCCGGCCGGCCCTTGCTTAATCAGCCAATGCTAACATAGCCGCCGCTCCTGCATCATCCGAAAAAAGCGCAGGTCGCGGGGCCTGCGGCTGGGTTCCGCACGTACTCAAGCACGCTGCTTCGGGGCAGCAATAATGTACGCTAAGGTTCGCCCCTCCCTTCGCTGCGGACCGGGAGGGCAGGCTGCCGACAGCTTCGGGTCTGTTCCCGCTTGTTCAGAACAGCCTGCCGTTGATCCACAG
>JAHEIA010000287.1 GCA_024639625.1 Chromatiales bacterium | reverse complement strand
CCGGCCCCGATCAGACCCTGACCCTGGCGGTAGGCGAGAGCAGCATCCAGGTGACCCTGGACGGCAGCGGCTCCTCGGATGCGGACGGCAGCATCGTCAGCTATGTGTGGACCGGCACGCCTGATCCGGCCGATGAGCAGAGTCCCGCGGTGAACCTGGGCGAGGGGACGCACAGCTTCAGCCTGGTGGTGACCGACAATGAAGGCGCCAGCAGCGGACAGGACACGGTGCAGATCACCGTCAATCCCGCGCCGGCGGTCAATCAGCCCCCGGTAGCCGACGCCGGTCCCGATCAGACCCTGACCCTGGCGGTAGGCGAGAGCACCATTCAGGTGACCCTGGACGGCAGCGGCTCCTCGGATGCGGATGGCACTGTCGACAGCTATGTGTGGAGCGGCACGCCCGATCCGGCCGATGTGGTGAGCCCCTCGGTGGATCTGGGCGCGGGGACCCACAGCTTCACGCTGGAAGTGACGGACGACGACAACGACAGCGCCTCGGATACGGTGCAGATCATCGTCAATGCAGCGCCGCCCCCGGTGGCCTGCAACTCGCCGATCGCCGAGCACTGCACCATCAGCGTCTACCAAGGCCCGAGCACCTGCGTCGGTTGCCACGAGCAGGAGGCCACACAGATGCACGGTTCGGTGCACTACCAGCAGAGCGGACCGACGGACTTCGTGACCAATATCGACGGGCCCGGCGGCGAGCGCGGCTATGGCGCCATCGGCATCAACACCTACTGCGGCACCCATGAGAACTCCCCGCGCTTCACCTGCGCCGGGTGCCATGTGGGCAATGGACGCTTCCCGAGCCCGACCCTGCCTGCAGGCGAGCCGGCGCGCGGCGACGAACTGGCCAACATCGACTGCCTGATGTGCCACCAGGAGGTGTACAAGCGCTTCCCGGACTGGACCGATCCGCTCGGCTTCGAGCCGCTGGAGATCGTGGACGCCGATCCGGCAACCGGCAAGCCCAATCCGGCGCTGCCGCCGATCGTGCGCACCGGTCTGGAGGGCATTCCGGTGGTCGATCCGCTGACCCTGGACTTCCAATTCCTGCCGGCCGGTCCGGCGGATGATCCGACCTACGCCCTGCCGGCGGACGCTCCGGCGGCCTTCTCGCCGATGCCGATCACCTCGCTGGAGGCGGCGCAGGGCGTCCATGCCACCACCCGCAAGGCGTGCCTCAATTGCCACGGCGGGGCCGGCGGTGGCGATGGCACCAAGCGCGGCGACATGTCTTCGGCACTCATCGACCCGCCGTTGAGCGTGGACATGCACATGAGCTCGGAGGCTGGAGGTAAAGGGATGGTCTGCGCCGACTGCCACGACGCCGGCGGACACCGGGTACGCGGGCGCGGGCTCGATCTGCGGCCGAACGACGTGGCGGAACGATTCAGCTGCGAGAACAGCGGTTGTCACTCGGCCCGTCCGCACGGGGACTGGAGCAGCTACCAATTGGGTCGGCGCGACAATCACGCCGGGCGCGTGGCCTGCCAGAGCTGTCACATCCCTACCTACGCCAAGGGTGTGGCGACCGAGGTGAGCCGGGATTGGGAGAACCCGCACTTCTCGCCGGCGGCCTGCAATGGCCGCGGCGGTTGGCTTCCGGAGGAGATCAAGCAGTCGGATCTGACCCCGACCTACACCTGGTTCGACGGCACCAGCGAGGTCTACTATCTGGGTGAGACGGTGATGGACAACGTGCCGACCAAGCAGCTCCCGGACGGCACCGAGGCCTATGTGCTGGGTATGCCGAATGGGGACGTGGCCAGCGCCGGTGCCAAGATCTATCCGATGAAGGAGCATCTGAGCAAGCTGGCGCGCAACCTGGAGACCAACACTCTGGTGCCGCAGTCGACCTTCGAGTTCTTCCGCACCGGCAGTTTCGTCGCAGCGGTACAGAGTGGTCTGGAGCAGACCGAGGGTATGAGCCCGAACGATGCCTATGAAGTGGTACAGGTTCACACCTACCAGACCATCAACCACGGAGTAGAGGTTTCGAGCAATGCTCTGGAGTGCGGCGCCTGCCACAGCAGCTACAGCGGCGGGCCGCTGCGCATGGATCTACAAGGTGATCTGGGTTATCAGGTGAAGGGGAACTACGGTTCCCAAGGAGCGTACAGCGATACCTGCAGACAATGCCATTCGGCGAAGCCGAAGAACGAGGGCAACTACTTCTATTACATCCACGACAAGCACGTCCGCGACAAGCGTAAGGATTGCTCCGTCTGCCACGACTTCTCGCGGCCGGAGCGGGGCCTGAGCACAAGCGTCGGCTCGGGCGACTAGAGCAGAAGGCGACCGCCCGCTCGAACAACTCAGTTCGGGTCGGCGGCCGGGAACCCGCGGGAGCGGTCGGGTAAGGGTCAAGAGCAGTCGGGGCCCCTATTCGATCGCTCTTTTTTTTTGCGCTGCCTGTGCCGCGGGTGTGGTACGAGAGCGATCCGAGTGGGGCAGCCGGAATGACCTCGGTCCGATCGACTTCGGCCTGTCCCCTGTTTAGAATCGGATCTGCAGATTGGAGGACCAGGTGTGAGCAATGACCTTTGACGCAGCAACGCTTTCCGGCATCGTCGTTATCCTGATCGTGCTGGCCTTCTTGGTGGGTACCGTACGCGGAGTCGAACGGCGCAGCGAACAGAAGATCCGCGAGGTAGCCCGGCAGACCACGCTCATAAGCCGGAGCGAACTGGCCAGGGAGCTTTGTCGCGTGGTGCACAAGCGCTACCCCGAGGCCTGTCCCGGGCTCGATTTCACCATCCGTGAGGATGAGAACGGGGTTCATATCAGTGCCTGGTATCTGAAGAGTCCGAAGCCGGACGAAGAAAGGATCGAGATGAAAGGCTGATTCCTGTGACCCTGGAGGCGAAGCGATCCGGCTCCCCTTGGCCGGCGCGTTGCGGGAGGTCGGCTGGGGTTAGGAATCGGCGATGACGCAGTTCTTGCCGCTCGATTTGGCCAGGTACAGGGCCTGATCGGTGCGCGCGAGGAGTTCGTCCAGGGAGGCGTCTTGCATCCCGAGTTCGGCGACCCCGATGCTGACCGTGTAGGGGATAGCCTCTCCTTTCACTTGTGCCGGCTGTGAGGATATCAGGTCACGGATACGCTCGGCGATGGATATGGCCTCTGCTTGATTGGTCTCCGGTAGGATCGCCCCGAATTCCTCTCCGCCGATGCGCGCAAAGGTATCTTCCAAGCGGAGCACCTGTTGCACCAGCCGCGCCATCTCCTGGAGGACCCGGTCCCCCGCGCTGTGACCGAATCGATCGTTCACCTGTTTGAAATCGTCGAGGTCCACCATCAAGACGGACAAGCTGCTGCCATGCCGCCGGTTGCGGTGGAACTCCTCGTTGAGAACCTGTTGGAAGCGGCGGCGATTGGCCAATCCGGTAAGAAAATCGGTTTCCGATAGCAGCCGCAGTTCCAACTCGACGTGGTGCCGGCGTTCCATCTCACGTTGCAGGCGGCGATTGATGTTGACCAAGTAGAGCAGGAAGGGTGTGGCGAACAGCAGCGTGCCCAGGGTACCCAGCATCCAATACCGCCAGCGAAGCATTTCGCCATGGCCGGGTCCCGCGTAGAGAAAGGAGTCGAGGTCGAAACCTTTTATCAGTCCGAGGCCGAGGTAGGTGTTCGCGATCTGTTTCCAACGTTCCCGGTTGACGTAGCCGACCTCGACCAATTCCGGTTGCATCAGCTCGCGGATGGCTTGCGCCTCGTAGAGTAGGAATGCTCGATCATACCGGGGCCCACGGGTTGCATAGTCGCGCAGGATGAGATCCACGATTTCTTCGCTGTGTGCCAGCGCGTATTTCCAGCCGCGTATGCTCGCGCGGCGAAACCGCTCGACCTGGTCTGGCGAAGAACGCAGCCTGTCTGTGCTCGTGAATAGCAGATCGCCGTAGAAATCGAGGCCGTAGTCCTCTGGAGCCAGTATCACTGGTGTCCGGCCGGCTTTGGTGACGAAATAGGGTTCGTCCGTACGATGGGCGGGCATCAAGTATGTCGTCCCGTCCAACAGATCTTGCAGATTCCAGGAAGGCATTCGGTTGTTGAGACTCTGCAGCGCGATGTCGGCGGCGGCCAGCATGGCAACGGTCTCGGCATCGATGCGCTTGCTCTTTCCCGGCTCGGGGATATTCAGCGTGATCGGATGGTCTTCGATATCCGTTAGCCGGCGAATGCCGTACTCCTTAAGAGACAGAAGCACGAAGGGCGAACGCTGAAAGATGTTGGCCAGCATCGTCACCGGGATACCGCGGCTATGGTGCAACAGCAGGTCGGATCGGGTTACCCCGAAGTCGGCGCGACCGAACACCACCTCTTCGACGGGGCGCTTGGCGTTGCCGTTTGCATCATAGCCGCCGTCCAGGATAACGACGTCGAGCCCCTCTTGGGCGTAGAAGCCTTTTTCTTTAGCTGCGTAATAGCCGGCAAACTGGAACTGGTGGTGCCACTGCAGTTGCAGGGTGATCGACTCACGGGCCGGGCTTCCGGAAACCCCTTGCGGGTTTGTTTCAGCGCTGCAGACCCACCCGCAACAGGCCAAGACGACGCACAGGACCAGCCTGGCTCCGGCAGAGCCAGCGACATGTCGAGATCGATGGGATTGGAAAAAAGATGCGGCGAACACAATCCAGCAACCGGGGCAACAGGCCTAGAGGCTGCATTGTGCCAGCAATTCGTTGCTTACGTTAGACAGCAGAATCAATTCTGCAGGCAAAAAAAGGCCCGCACGATCGCCGTGCGGGCCCCGACTGCGGTTGCCTTGCTACTGAACTTGCATCACTACCGGGCTCGCGGAGGCCATCTCGACGATCCGGTTGCGATCGACCATCTGCTCGTTCACCAGGTCGGGTCTCCCCTG
>JAHEIA010000286.1 GCA_024639625.1 Chromatiales bacterium | reverse complement strand
GGGAGCCGAGGCCGAAGAGGTAGCCCAATACAGCCCCCGCCAGGGCACCGAAGAGGGCGAAATCCTGCATGTGGGTGAGCGCGACGAACAAGGCAGCGCCACCCAGCGCGAACAGAATGACGAAAGACAACATGATTTTCACACTCTATCCGTGTGCGAGCGGTTGCGGAGACAGGCCTCCCCCGCAGTATAGCGAGCACAAAGCGCGATTTGCTAATGCCCTGACGGATGGCCCCGCTACCCATTCGGTTCGGCGGCGTGGGTCGCGTGGCCGCGCACCTTCTGCAGAAGGAAATTAGCCAGATGGGGATTCAGCAGCGCCCGCTCCGCCACCAGGTAGAGAACGATGTCGGGTCTGCGGTCGAGCACCAGATCAGGAAATGCCTTCGGACCGCGCAGGTGCCCGTGATGAATCTGCCAGGACTCGGAAAAGGTCGCGTTGAATAGCTTCGAGGGCAGGGTCCCGAAGGAGTCGCGCAAGATCAGCGCGCGCGCTTTGTTCAGGGCCTGGGGATTGCGCACCAGCCAGGAATATTGGTTGACCGAGATCTCCTCGTTGGGCTGGTTTTCGCACTCCCCGAGCGGTTCGAGTGTGCGGTTCAGCCGGGCGACGCACAGTGGGTCCTCGGCACCCGGGAAATGTGCCCGGTAGGCGTGGCCGTAGTCGGCAGGCAGCCGCGGCGAGATCTTGAGCATCCAGGCGAGGCAGCAGGGGGGCATGGAATCCGCCGCGAAGTCGATCTCCGATGGAGCTACAAAGCGCAGGTCCGGCAGCCACTCGCCCGCCTTGCGCATGAGTTCCCGATAGGCGGTGTAGGCTCCAGGCGCGGTCCAATGCGTTTCGACCCGGTTGTAGAGCCAGGACACGGAAACCTTCTCTGCCCGGAGGGCGGGGCGCAAATCGATGATATGCACCCCGTGGCGCTGAGCCGCTTCGACCACCGAGTCCGTGCTGTTGCGTTGCGGAATCGACACCCAGTCCGGTGTCATCTCCGGATATACCGAGACCTTGTTCGGGGCGATTGCGAACACCATGGGGATGCCGAGAGAGGCCAGCCAATCCTGCCGGGACTTCATGTTGCGCGCCCATTGCTCCGCATACCCATTGGCGACCGGATAGATACCGCGTGCTTTGCTCATGATGAAATTGTAGGCGTCACCGAGGAACAGCCAGCCCTGCTTGCCGACCACCACCTCGCCGAAGTTGCCGCTTATGCCGAGTTTGTAGAGCAGCCAATTGCGCTGCGATTCGACGAGGTCCATGTTGTACAACCGGTCTTGGGACTCGAGGTCGATCAGCCGGGCAAGCAGGGTCGCCTTCTGCGCCTGTCGTCCTCCGAACAGATTGGCCGCGGGCAGCAGCGCCAGCAGCAGCGCGGAGGCGGCGACGAAATACAGGGCGAGGGTTCGGTTGCGACGCATCTCCGTGGTTCTCAGAAGTTGAAATAGAGGAACACCTGGGAAGAGGTGGAGAGCATCTTGTAGCTGGCGACGACGAACAACACCAGTGCGAGATGGATCTTGGCGAAACCGATTCTCCCCGCAGCTTCGCCGTAGCCGGAGATCTGCAGTGAATTGCGCGCCAGAAAGGTAAACGCGAGTACCGGAAGCGCCCACGGCAGTGCCCAATCGGAAACCGTTTGCCCTGGGGCGGCCGGAAACCAGCCGCCGGTGAGCGGGATGCCAAACAGGGCCGCCAGGTGGTCGAGAAACTCCTGACTGAGCCCGAGGTCACGGAAATTCAGCATGCCGCGCAGCATGCGCTCGGCGCTGGCGAAGGACTCGGCCCGAAACAGCACCCAGCTGGTGTTGACAAAGAGGAAGGTGAGCAGCCAGCCGAGCAGCGCGGGCATGCGCAACCCGTACTGACGCCAGAGCCGGTGCAGCATGAGCGCGCAGCCGTGCATCGCGCCCCAAGCGACGAAGGTCCAGGCTGCCCCGTGCCAAAGCCCGCCGAGCAGGAAGGTAACGAACAAGTTGGCGTAGGTGCGCGGCGGCCCCCTGCGATTGCCGCCGAGGGGGATATAGAGATAGTCGCGCAGCCAGCGTGAGAGTGTGATGTGCCAGCGTCGCCAGAAATCCCGGATGTTGGTCGCCTTGTAAGGGGAGTTGAAGTTGATGGGCAGGCGGATGTTGAACAGCAGAGCGGCTCCGATGGCCATGTCCGAATAGCCGGAGAAGTCGTAGTAGAGCTGCACTGTGTAACTCAGGCTGGCGCCCCAGGCCTCGAGCAGGCGCAGCGGTGCCTCGCCGGCGAATCCCGCATCCGCCCATACCGCGAAGGAATCCGCAATCACCACCTTCTTGAACAGGCCTACGGAGAAGATGAACAGCCCCATCACGACATTGCGCCAGCGCACCAAATAATTCCGCATGCGGGCGAACTGCGGCATCATCTCGCGATGGTGCACGATAGGGCCGGCGATCAGTTGTGGGAAGAAGGTAACGAACAGGGCGTAGTTGAGAAAGTCATACTCCTGCGTGTCCTCCTGGTAGCAATCCACCAGGTAGGCGATCTGTTGAAAGGTAAAAAAACTGATCGCCAGCGGCAGGGCCAACTGCAGCATCGGCAGGTCGGCGCCGAATACCCAGTTCATGTTGCCGAGGAGGAAATCCGCGTATTTGAAGCAACCCAGCAGCCCCAGGTTGAAGACGACGCCGAACAGAAGAACGGTTTTTCGCCGCGGCCGACGCTGGTGGTCCCTGGCAAGTTGCTTAGCCCGGTTGAGTGCCGTGCCCAGAGCATAGTTGACCAACATGGAGCTCAGGATCAGCAGGACATATCTCGCGTTCCAGTAACCGTAGAAGAACAGGGAGGCGAGCACCAGCCAAGCCTTGGCGGGCAGCACCAGGCGCTGCTGGTTGAGACCGAAGTACACCAGCGCCACGACCGGCAGAAATAGAAAGATGTAGAGCGCTGAGTTGAATAGCATTTCGCTGTGTTCCGGCGCCCCGGGCCTGGTTGTTCAGGAGGCAGGTCTCCGCTACCGTACGCAGGCGGCGCTCTCAGTCGCCCGTCTGTCGGAGCACGGCGGCGCGCTCGACCACGCAGAGGTCGTAGTCCTCCTGCGCGCGCTTCTCTGCCTCCATGCGGGCAGCCCCCCGCGAGAGCTTGCCGCCCGCCCGCACGTGCGGTTTGCGGTAGCTGCACTGCTCCCTTGCCTGGCGGGTGTAATCGTCTTCGATTGCCTGTGTTGCGGCCTCCAGCTGGGAGGAAGCGCCTGGGGCCCAGATGCTCTTGATTTCGACACAGGTATAGGTGCCGTCGCCATGGGCTACACAGTCGAGCTTGATCGCATAGACAGGGATGGACGAGAGCGCACAGAGTGCAGTGATGAACCAGCGCACGGGAATCCTCCAGAAGTTCGGGCGGAAATGGCAAGGGGCCTATTGTATAGCGGATAGACCCTGTTTGGCCTGTAAATGCCCGGTCGCGAGCTATGATTGTAGCTAGGGGCTTCGTTCCCCGGCCGTCAGCGGGGCGGCTTGTGCGCAAGGCACTGCTTGGGGATGCGGGCTGCGGTCAGGGAGGCGTGCAGTGGCCAGGCGGGTCAGGAGGGTTTTTCTATTGCTCGGCGTCAGCTTAGCGTTGGCGCTCGCGGCTTTCTATCTGCTCGGCTCAACCGGCTATGAATACTCCCTCGATCAGCAACAGGCGCTGCAGCGCCACGGAAGCCCGGACGCCTTTCTGATCCAGTTCGCGCGGGAAGAGGACGGGGAGTACGCCCGCGCTGAAGAGTGGTACTACCACCGCTACGGTTTCCTGATCACCTTTCTCGACGGCGAGGCACTGTTGACCGAGCCGATGGGCGCGCCGCAATCCGTCGCAGCGCCGGCACCGTACCAGCCCCGGCAGTTCAGTCCCTTCATGGGTTGGCAAGATGTTTACTACGCGACCGGTGAGCGGCCTGCGGGCAGGGGCTCGGACTACTACGCCGAGCTGTTCGCGGGCACTGACGTGGAGCTCTATTACAGTGACCAGTTGGTGGTCGGGGTCGAGGCTAGCGGTGAACGTCTGATCTATGTCGCGGCGAGCGCCCTGGTGGCGGCGGATGCGCCGATAGCGGGGAGTGGGGGGCAATGAAAATGCGCGATCGCCGTTCGCTCTGCTTGCGGATCCTGGTCGCCGTGCTGGTCCCGCCGTTGGTCCTGGCTGTGGCACCCTCGGCAAAAGCCGGAGGACCGGATCCGGAGCAAGCGGTGAATTGGTTCGGTGACAGGTTCATCAAGCGGCCAGCAAAGGCTGTCGTACGGGCGACGCGCCATGTGGTAAAGGAGCTGGACAAGGCCACCAACAAGGTGGTTAACGGGGTCTACCGTGCTACCTACAAGGCGGTTCCGAAGCCCTTTCGCCCAACCTACAAGGCGAGTTTGCAGTGGAAGGCGAACGCGCTGCAGAAAGGCGTCGAGGTGTTGAACCGGGCGCGCCGCGGGCTACAGACGCTCGACCGGGCGAAACAGCCCTTCCGCAGCGTTGAGAAGTTCAACAACAAGGTGCGTGAGGTCCAGCAGAAGGTGCGAAATGGTGCCGACGCCATGCGACGTTACGGGCAGGGCGTGCAGCACGGCGTAGACCGCGCCCTGGTCCAGGCGGTGACCAGCGGCCAGCTCGATGCCAAGCAGGCCATGGCGGTGTGGCGCAGCGGTCTCGAGCACAATCGGGCGGCCCACCAGATTGCGGATAGGGTCGATCGGGTCGCGGACCGGATCACGCCGCGCAACGTCGCTCGGGAGGGCGCCCGGTTGGTGGTGAGCAAGGCGTTGCCGCGGGGCCTGCGTCTGCTGAAGGACGTGGTTCGCGGCGGCGGGCGTCGCAGCACGATCCCCAAGCGGGCGGTCTCGGACCTGCAGAAGCTGCAGCGCGAGGCCAGTCGGGTTCTCGGCCGGGCC
>JAHEIA010000285.1 GCA_024639625.1 Chromatiales bacterium | reverse complement strand
TCTTACTGCGCTCGCCCGGGTTGCCGGCCCGCTGCTATACGCAGAAGGATACCGCATGTGGATCCATCTATCCGCCGGGCTGTGGATCGCGGCTTTTGCCCTCTTCCTCTGGGCCTTTGCACCGATCCTGATGCGCCCGAGAGTTGACGGTCGCCCCGGTTGATGTAGCTCGCCGGGATCCCGGGCAACAGGGCGGGCACAGACCCCGCACCGCCTGGTCTGCCGAACCAACCCGGTCGCCGGCGTGGAATCGTTGCTTGAGCTTGTATCCGGTTCCCCCTAAGGTGAGTGGCTGTAAACCCGCAGAGAGAAATAGCCGACCGTGCACCCTGAGTTCCAGCAAGACCCGAATCTTGTCTATCTGAACCATGCGGGGGTCTCCCCATGGCCGCAGAGGACCCATCAGGCAATCCTCGGATTCTGTGCGGAAAACCTGCGCAGCGGCGCTAGCAACTATCCGTCCTGGTTAGGCGTAGAGCAACGGCTGCGGGAACATGCTGCCTGGTTACTCGGGGCGGCGTCGGCGGATGATATCGCGATCCTCAAGAGCACCTCCGAGGGACTTTCCGTGGTCGCCTACGGCATTGACTGGAGGCCCGGGGACAATGTGGTCAGCGCCGCCGAAGAGTTTCCATCTAACCGGATCGTCTGGGAATCTCTGGCGTCGCTCGGAGTGCAGAGCCGACAGCCGTCGGTCCGCGGCCGCGCAGATCCCGAGGCCGAGTTGCTCAAGGCCTGCGACGCGCGGACTCGCCTCGTCGCCGTAAGCTCGGTGCAGTATGCCGACGGTCTGCGCATGGACCTCGCACGGCTCGGGGAATACTGTCGCCGCGAAGGGATCCTTTTCTGCGTGGACGCGATCCAGAGCCTAGGGGCTTTGCCCTTCAACAACGAAGCCATAGGTGCGGATTTCGTGGTTGCCGACGGCCACAAGTGGATGTTGGGCCCGGAGGGTGTAGCTCTTCTGTATTGCCGGGAGGAACTGCGCGAGACCCTGAAGCTGCATCAGTTCGGTTGGCACATGGTGCAAGACGCCGGCGATTTCGAGCAGCACGATTGGCAACCCGCAACGACCGCCCGGCGCTTCGAATGCGGCAGTCCGAATATGCTTGGCATCCATGGCCTGGAGGCAAGCCTCTCACTCATCCGCGAGATCGGGATCGAGTCAATATCTAGAAAAATAATTAATAATACTTCTTATCTTATTAATAAATTGAAATATAATAGATATACTCTAGCCACACCGGAGGCCACGAATCGAAGATCCGGGATCGTTACTTTTCGCGTTCCCGGAAGCGATCCGCGGCGTCTGCAGCAAGCGCTAATGGCACAGAAAGTGATTTGTGCGCAACGTTGCGGCGGGATCCGCTTCTCGCCCCACTTCTACACCACTGAGTCCGACATCGACACCGCTTTGCAACGACTCGAGCGGATAGCGAAAAGTTGAACTCCGACGCGGGCGCGACCTCGTGTGGCGGATGGAGTATCGACTGACCTGAGCGGCGCAACTTTGTCGCCCCCGGCGAGCGCGTCGCCCAATCGGAACATACAAGGCATTCCCGCTAAAGGGCCTCACCTAGGCCCGCGGCTGCTAAACTCCTCTGTAAGAGGAGGGCCTTCCGGCACGTCATGAAACACCATCGATCCGTTTCGACCGACTTCGTTACACTGGAGCAAGCGGGGACGCTGGGCGGCCTGTTCCGCGAACGCGCGCGCCGCTCTCCAAAAGCGACCGCCTATGTCCAGTTCGACACTTCGCGCCAGCGTTGGGAAAAGACGACATGGACGCAAATGGTGACCATGTGCGGCCGCTGGCAGGCCGCCCTGAGTGCGGACGGATTCGCCGCCGGTGATCGCGTGGCCATCATGCTGCGCAACTGCAGGGAATGGATCCTGTTCGACCAAGCTGCAAACGGCCTCGGCCTGATCACGGTACCCCTCTACACCAATGACCGGGCGGAGAATATCGGTTTCCTCCTGCGTGACTCGGGGGCTCAACTGCTGCTCCTGGAGACCGAGGAACAATGGCAGATGCTCGCTAGCATCCGTGAACAGCTCGCCCAATTGAAACGTATCGTTATTCTGAACCCGATCGGCAGCGACAGCGCTACGGACAATCTTCGCCGCGTCGATGACTGGGTCCCGCAGGGTGTGCACGAATTTGCGGTAGGCGACGCCCGGCCGGCAAGCTTGGCCTCGATAGTGTATACGTCGGGCACCACCGGACGCGCGAAAGGCGTGATGCTCAGTCATCACAACATCCTCTGGAACTGCGCGAGGTCGCTCGAGCATCTGGCGATCTACCCGAACGACCTGATGCTTTCCTTCCTGCCGCTTTCCCATGCCCTGGAGCGCACCGCCGGATACTACGTGTCCATGATGGCCGGGTCGCAGATTGCCTTTGCCCGTTCTATACCACAGCTCGCGGACGATCTGGCAGCCATCCGGCCGAGCGTACTGATCGCCGTGCCGCGGATCTTCGAGCGCGTCTATTTCCGAATCGAGCAAAAGCTGGCGCAAGAGCCCGCCTTGGCACGCCGCCTGTTTCACTTCGCCGTCCAACTTGGCTGGCGGAGATTCGAACATCGCCAGGGACGGGGTACCCGGTCGCCTTTGTTCTTCCTCTGGCCCTTGCTCGATCGATTGGTGGCAAGCAAGGTCCGCAACCGGCTCGGCGGGCGCCTGCGCATAGCGATATCGGGAGGCGCGGCCTTGAGCCCGGAGATCGCACGGGTTTTTATCGGCTTGGGCGTGCCCCTCATTCAGGGCTACGGCTTGACCGAGGCGAGCCCGGTGGTGAGCGGAAATGCGCTCGACGACAACATCCCCGAAAGTATCGGTATACCGATACCGGGGGTTGAGACCAAGATCGGCTCGCACAATGAACTTCTGACCCGGAGTCCCAGCGTGATGCTCGGCTATTGGAACGACGCGGAGGCAACACGCCGGGTCATCGACAGCGACGGCTGGCTGCACACCGGCGACCAGGTGCGCCGGTCCGGCAAGCACCTGTTCATCACCGGACGCCTCAAGGAAATCATCGTGCTGGCGAACGGGGAAAAGGTGCCGCCTGCGGATATGGAGATGGCCATCGCCCTGGACGGTTTGTTCGAGCAGGTCATGATCGTCGGCGAGGGCAAGCCCTATCTCGCGGCGCTGGTGGTGCTGAACCCCGATCACTACTGCGTACTCGCCAAAGACTTAGGCCTCAATCCAGCGGACAAGGGAAGTTTGCACGACGACCGTCTGAAACAGGCCCTGGTAGCCCGGGTCGGCAAGCAGTTGAGCGGCTTTCCCGGCTATGCCCAGGTGTACGCCGTCACTGCCCTGGAGCAACCCTGGAGCGTGGACAACGGCATGCTGACCCCAACGATGAAGTTGCGGCGCAATCGTATCTTCGATCGCTACCATGAGGAATGCGAGGCCCTATATACTGGACACTGATGGAAGAAAAACCAGAGGGGCGTCGTCCAGGGGAGCGGTTGTTGGCGATCCGCGTGCTTGCCATGCCCGCAGACACCAACCCAAGCGGTGATGTCTTCGGCGGCTGGCTCATGTCGCAGGCCGACATCGCCGGCAGCATTGTGGCCTACGAGGTGGCGCGCGGGCGGGTGGCCACGGTCGCAGTGAATTCGTTTCGATTTCTCAGACCGGTCCTGGTTGGTGACCTCGTCAGTTGCTATGCTGAGATACAAAGAATCGGCTCCACCTCGATTAGCGTGGGGGTAGAGGTGTTCGTTGAAAGGGAGCGGATTCCGGATCAAGTCATCCGTGTAGCCGAAGCGTCGGTAACCTACGTCGCCATCGACGAGTTGGGCAACCCAAGGGCCGTGCCCGGCCAACCCACTCGTTGCTGAGGTCGCTGCGCCCCGCCCCCGTAATTGAAGCACCAAGATCCGCCGTTCTCCGCACGCCTTGCGCGATGTCTGAGTTTCGGCTCGAGCATTATTGGGATTCATTTTTTCGGAGACAGCACTATGTTCGAGGGCGCAAAGGTCGGCCGCAAGGTCAACAAGGAACATTTCAAGGAGCAGGTGCCGCAACTGCGCACCGAACTGCTGGCGGCACAACGGGAGATACGCAAACGGAAGCTGCCGGTGATCGTCGTCGTCTCGGGCGTTGAGGCCGCCGGCAAAGGTGAGGTAATCAACCGGCTGAAGGAATGGCTAGACCCACGCGGAGTGAGCACCCACGCCTTCTGGGATGAGACCGAGGATGAACGAGAGAAGCCGCGTTGGTGGAGGTTCTGGCGCGCCATGCCCGGCCGCGGGGAGATCGCCGTCCTCTTCGGCTCCTGGTACATGGCCCCGATCAACAACCGGGTACGCAACCGTTGCAGCGATGCTGCCTTGGATTCGGAACTCACGCGCATCGCCGACTTCGAGCGCATGCTCACCGACGACGGCGCCTTGATCGTCAAGTTCTGGTTCCATCTCGGCCAAAAGGAGCAGAAGAGCCGGTTGAAGGAACTGCAGCGCGACGACCGCAGCCGATGGAAGATGGCCCCTAAACTTTCGAAGTTCTCCGAGCAATACACCCATTTCGAGCGTATTGCGGAGCGCGTAATACGCCACACGGACACCGGCGTCGCCCCCTGGTACCTGATCGAAGCGACCGACCGACGCTACCGGGATCTCACCGTAGGCAAGACCCTACTCGAGGCGATGCGCACACGCCTCGCCGCGCCCGATACCCCGCAGCAGCCCCCTTTGACCTCGCATGCGCCAAGTCTCCCGGTAGCCCCGGAGGCGCAGGTCACGGTCCTCGACCACGTGGACGTCTCCAAGACGCTGGATCGGGAGGCCTACAAGGTGAGGTTGAAGCAACTACAGGCGGAACTCAACGAACTTGCCTGGAAGGCACACAATCAGAAGCGCTCGTGCGTCATGATGT
>JAHEIA010000284.1 GCA_024639625.1 Chromatiales bacterium | reverse complement strand
GCCGGCGTGCTGGCGATCATGATCGTGCCCCTGGAGGCGATCGCGGTGCCCCTGTTCTACCAGGTGACCCTGTTCGGTTGGCGCGATAGCTACATCGTGCAGATCCTGCCTTTCGTCGCGAACGCCTTCTCCATCTACCTCTTCTACACCTTCTTTCTCGGGCTGCCCCGCGAACTGGAGGAGGCAGCGCGCATCGACGGCGCCGGGGTGCTTCGCACCTACTGGCTGATCATCGTGCCGAACAGTCGGCCCGCGTTCGCCACCGTCGCGATCCTTACCTTCCTGTTCCAGTGGGGTGCCTTTCTCTGGCCGCTGATGGTCACCAGCGGCGAGGACGTGCGTCCGCTGCCCCTGGCGATCGCAACCTTTCATTCCCTCCCGCCCCTGGCCTGGGGCGACATCTTCGCCTTCGGCGTGATGATGGTCTCTCCGGTGCTGCTGGTGTTTTTGCTATTTCAGCGCTGGTTCGTGCGTGGCGTGGCTGCCACCGGTATCAAGGGGTAGCGATGTCGGGGGTCGAATTCCGCAACCTGAGCAAGACCTACGACGCGGGCGCCCCCGCGCTAGTCGATCTCGACCTGAGCGTGGGCGACGGCGAGTTCATGGTCCTCGTGGGGCCTTCCGGTTGCGGCAAATCCACTACCCTGCGTCTGCTCGCGGGTCTGGAGCAGCCCAGCGCGGGCGAGATTCGCATCGGCGGCCAGTGCGTCAATGCGCTCCCCCCGCAGCAGCGCAACATCGCGATGGTGTTCCAGAACTATGCCCTATATCCCCATATGGACGTGCGTAGCAACCTCGCGTTTCCCCTGCGTATGCAGAAGCTGTCCAGGACGGAGATCGAGCACAGGGTAGGGGAGGCAGCGGCTATGCTCGAGCTGACCGATCTGCTCCGTCGCAAGCCGCGCGAGCTCTCCGGCGGCCAGCGGCAGCGGGTAGCCATGGGCCGGGCCATCGTGCGCCGGCCGAGTGTGTTTCTCATGGACGAGCCGCTCTCCAACCTGGATGCCCGTCTGCGCGTGCAGATCCGCGCCGACATCGCGGAGTTGCAGCGCCGGCTGGGAGTGACCACGATCTACGTCACCCACGATCAGGTAGAGGCCATGACCTTGGGGCAACGGGTGGCTGTGTTGAAAGACGGCCGGCTGCAGCAGGCCGCCGAGCCGGGAGAGCTTTATCAACGCCCCGCCAACACCTTCGTGGCGGGATTCATCGGATCGCCGGGTATGAATCTCGTCGCCGCCGTCCTGGAGCCTGCGGCCAGCGGTTTTGCCGTGCGCTGGAGAGATTCGCTTATCCCTCTCCAGGGAGGCGAGCCGGTCCCCGGCCGCAAGCTGGAGGCCTTTGCCGGTTCGCCGATAACCCTGGGCCTGCGTCCGGATGCACTGGGCGTTGGGGAAGAGCATCCCGAGCACACACAGTTTATGGTGCGGGCCGTCGAGGCGCTTGGTCACGAGCAGTTGGTATACCTGGGCAGTGGCGCGGCGGCGGAAGCATCGCTGGTCATGCGTGTCGAGGGCGGGAGCCGCGTTGCCGTGGGCGATCGAGTCTCGGTGCGGGTCGACCCGAGGCGGCTCTATCTATTCGACGCGGCCGGGGCAGCGATCCATTGGGGTGCTGATCGCTAGCAGGCCGCCATTCATGGGGTGGTAAGTTGTTAGCCGCTCTACGCGTGCGGCGCACTGCGCGCCGGCCCCGCGAAACCACGTACTCGCAACGATCTGCTTCGATTCATTGCTCGGCCGCAGGCAAAAAAAAAAGCCCATCCGGGGGAAGAGAGGGGGCGGGGAATGGATGGGCCCTGGAATAATCGTTGTTTCTGCCCAGCGGAGCCGGCCGGCAAGCGGGACCGAGTCGTCCGGGTAGAGTAGTGTGGTGTTGTCTCGATTTGGGTTTACAGCCTCCTAGATTCTGCGTCAGGGAATCGCGTTGGGTGCGAGCGATTGCCCTTGCGGTTACAGTTAATTCTCGTGCCTCTGTTGTCTCTCTAGCAGCAGGTAGCCCGCGAGCCACCTGGTGACGTCCCCTTGTGCCCGGGCTGTTTCGTCATCATGCCGGGAGGACGTTCCCTGTCCTAGCCCGGTTCTCACTCCTCGTTATTTCTCGTTAAGCGCGGTACTCAGACCTCGTTCCGGCCGCGAGAAGGTATGGCAGACCACGCAATCCTTGCCTTCGCGGACCACATGCCTGTTGTGGATCCCGGTGAATCCCATGGGGTCTTCCGGACTGTGGCACTGGTCACACACCTGGGACTCCGGTCCCTTGAGCCCATAGCCGAGGTCTCCCTGCAGATCCATTCGTGCGGTGCTCCCGTGGCAGTCGCTGCAATCGAGTGCGCTGCTGGTAGTCTCGACCCCGTGGTTAATGGTCTGGTAGGTGTGCACCGCGACGGTGGAAGTGCCCAGCGGCATATCGTCCGGATCGCCCGGAACACCACTACAAACGCTGCTGGGATCGACATTAACCGTGTCGAGCCCCAGGCCGACCGCAACCGCGCGGCAGAAGCTGCCGGTACGGAAGAACTCGAACGTGGAGTGGCCGATCAGGGTGTTGTCCAGATCGTTGCGCGCCAGCTTGCCCCAGTGCTCCTTCATGGGGTAGAGCTTGGTGCCGAGGCTCTCGCTGTTCACGTCGCCGTTGGGCATGCCGATCACGTAGGCGGGGTCGCCGGCATTGAATTCGCCGACGAAGCTCGCGGCCACACTGGCGTCCAGCGGCACGGTGGGAACACCGTCGAGTGACTCGCCGAGGTAGTAGATCTCGCTGGTGCCGTCGAACCAGGCGTAGCTCGGGGTCAGGCTGGCGCTGCCGAGACCGCCCTTGTCCTCGCGCGGCAGCCAGCCGCCGCGCCCGTTGCAGGCCGCGGCCGAGGGGTGCGGATCCTGCCAGTCGCGCGCCACCTCGGTGCCCACCGCCGCCTTGGCGTAGCTTGGGATGTGGCAGGTCTGGCAGGCCACCTTCATGGCATGCTTGTCCCGGCTGGCCCCGTTCGTGTTGCTGTAGTCGCCATGGGGGCGATCGCTATGGCAGCCGCCGCTGTCGCAGGTGAAACGCTCGGGCACGTCGTTTGGCCGCAGGTCGAGGCCGCGCCCGCGCAGACGATGGCCGGTACCGTCCGCCAGGGTCTCGCTGTGGCAGTCCGCACAGGTGAGGTTCTGTCCCGCCGAGCTCATGTGATAATCGATTGCGAGACCCGGGTCCTCGTTCTCCTTCGACAGGTCGCCGCGCTTGGCCCCATTGGCGCCGGCCGCCCCGGCGTGGCAGCTGAGGCAGGATTTGCGTGTGGTGGCGTGGACCGCCTGCGCTGCCTCGAGGGTAGTGAGCGCCATCGGCGCCATCGGCACGCTGGCGGGCAGGGTGTCGCTGCCGGCCGGCAGGAACTGGAAGTCCAGTGTGGTCGGGTTGACCACAGGGATTCCGGAAAAACCGGTGCGCGGCAGTGTGGCCCCGTTGCTCTGTACCAACTCTCCCGTAGGCAGTTCAACCAGGTTCACTAGTTCGAAGTCCATGAAGCCCTCGCCGTTTGCCGTCCAATCGGGGAAGCGCTTGTAGGCCTCCTGGTGGCACATCAGGCAGTCGATGTTGGCCAACTGCGCATGCGCCTCGGCGGAGGAGGGGTTCAGTGTTTCGAACTCCGACTGAGCCATGGGGAAGCGGCCGTTGCCCACGTGGCAGCCGGCGCAGGTGAAGCGCGGCGAGTTCTCGTGGGTACCGCAATAGGTGTTGATGCCGGTGGCGACCAGATCGCCGGCGGCCTTGGCGGGCCGCTCGCCCGCCGACACGAAATCAAGCGGGATGTTGGTCACGTTGGGGAAGGCCCCACCCTGCTGGTAGTGCACCGAGCCGTGCATGTCGCGCGCCTCGTCTTCATGGCAGTCGACACAGACCTCGGGTCCCGTGTAGGCCGTGATCTGACAATGCTCCGGAATGGGTGAGTTGCAGGCCACCGGGTCGCTGATTGTGGCCGTGGCGGTGGCGTTATCGGTTGCCCCCGCGTTGTCGGTGACCGTGAGGGACACCGTGTAGCTGCCCGCCGAGCCGTACGTGTGGCTCGGGTTAGCCGTATTGCTGGTGGCGCCATCACCGAAGTCCCAGGCGTAAGAGGCGATGCTGCCGTCCGGGTCGCTGGAACCGGCGCTGCTGAAGCTCACCGCGACTCCGGTGGTACCGGCGTACGGGCCGTTGGCATTGGCCACTGGAGGCTCGTTGACAGCGGGATCGCTGATGTTCGCGGTGGTGGTATCCGTGGCGGTGGCACCGTTGTTGTCCGTTACGATCAAGGTGACCGTGTAGGTGCCGGCGGCGCCATAGGTGTGGCTCGGGTTGGCCGCATTGCTGGTGGCGCCATCACCGAAAGCCCAACTGAAGGTATCGATATTGCCGTCCGGGTCGCTCGAACCGGCGCTGCTGAAGTTTACGGCGACACTAGTGGTCCCGTTGTACGGACCGTTGGCATTGGCCACCGGCGGCACATTGGTCGGCGGCGGGGTTGCGCCACCGTCGTTGCTGCAGTTGCTCGGTGCAAGTCGTACGCTTTTGTCGTCATCTTCGCCAGCGGCCTGCGCGGTAACATCGCATGGCACCGGGTCCAAATCATACACGCGCAACTGCCATTCACCGTCGTTGTCCGCCTGGGCGGTGCCGATCACGGCACCATTGTTTTCTTTCTTGCCGTACCGGATGGTTACGGTCGAATTGTCTGGCGCGTCCTTACCGCGCACCGTCAGCCTGCTTGAGTCACTCCTCCAGGTCGCCCGTTCGATATCGACTCCGTCGGAGGCCCCGGCTTGGCCTACGCTAATCAGGCAGATTGCCCCAAGCAGAGGGCCGCCGATTCTGGCGAGCCTGCGCGAGGTGCTGGTACAGGATGTGTCTGTCATCGGTTTTCCCCTCCACGATGATACGTGCGTTTCCCCGAGCC
>JAHEIA010000011.1 GCA_024639625.1 Chromatiales bacterium | reverse complement strand
GTGAGATAGCAGCTCGATAGCTGGGGGCGGAGAGTGCCAGAGTTGAACAGGGTTGGAGTCGAGCTCATGAAATCGAAGCTCGAGAGCAGCTGATAGAACTCAATGGCCCGGGTCTCGCGGTCGATTTCGTTGATCGCCAAACCCATGGCTACGCGCATAAAAAAGGCCTGCGGAAGCTCAAAGCGGGTGTCCTCCAAGTGAATGAAGTAACGGTCATACAATGTCTGCAGGCCAAGGTAAGTGAAACTGAGGTCGCGCTCGGGCTGCAGCGCCGCCCCCAGCTTTTCCAGGTCGTACTGTCCCAGGCGGGGGTCGAGCAACTCCAGGTCGGCTCCGCGCTTGATGTAGGTCTTGAAGTACTCGGCGTACACCTGCCCCATGTCCTGCTGGGTCTGCACCTGTCCGCTGACACCAAGAAATGCCAGGGCCTCGCGGCGCAGGATGTCGAGCAGCAGTCTGGCGGCGACCCGCGAATAGTCTGGCTCGTGTTCGATCAGGGTGCGGGCGCTCATCACCAGGGCCTGGGAGACCTCCTTCTCCTTGACCCCGTCATAAAGATTGCGGCAGGCCTGGTTCAGGATGAGCTCGCCGTCCACCATCTCGAGCCCGGCGCAGGCCTCTGCAACCAGGGCCTTGAGCCGCTCCGCGTCCAGCGGCCGAGAGGATCCGTCGGCCAAGGTGATGTTGACGATCGACGGCTGTTGTGGGGCCGCCGCGGCCGCCTCCTCGGCCCGCTGGCGAGAGCGTTCTTCGCGGTAAAGGACATAAGAACGCGCTACCTTGTGTTCGCCGGCGCGCATCAGGGCCAGCTCGACTTGGTCCTGAATGTCTTCGATGTGTACGGTTCCGCTGTCGGGCATCCGACGGGTGAGAGCGCTCACGACTTGCAGAGTCAACTCCTTAACCGTTTTGTGTATGCGAGTCGAAGCCGCGGCGCTGCCCCCTTCAACCGCCAGAAAGGCCTTGGTCAGGGCGACCGCGATCTTATTCGCGTCGAACCCTGTCACCTTGCCGTTGCGGCGGATGACCTGACAGGATCCCGTACCCATTGCGCCGAGCCCCGAATGGCCGGTCTCCGAATCAGTGGCAGGGGGGGGGTTGAGCGTGCGATCTGCGTCTGTCGGAGAGACTTCTGTGGCCATGCTTCCTCCTGTAGGGGCGGCAAAGGGGTTGTGATTGTAGTCGGTTCCCCAAGGGTCCCGGGGTATGGATTCTTGATTCCTTTCGAACACAATATATACGCAATAATCCGCTTGTCAACCACAACATCTTGTGGAAAAGCCACCAACAAAGACGTGTGCAAACTGTGTGCAAAATGTGGATAAATCGCTGGCTGTTTAGGAGATCCGAGGCAAAACACTAAGTTACCTGGCATAGTGAAACAAAGGCTTGAAATCGCCGCTCGGAGCCGGCAACTGAATCCGCAATCACGGCCGCCGCAGGCCTGGATCTCGCCTCCCGTGACCCGGGACCTGTGTCCGCGCGGCAGCGGCTGCGGTCTTCGCTGCGGGGCGCGGCTGAAGAAAGCGCTACCGCTGGGCGGGATTGGCGCGGTTTCTGCATCACCGACAAGCACCCAAATTCAGGCAACGGATGAATGACCATGCACGATCTAGAAATCCCGCATCACCGCATCGGTATCGGCGCCGAGCCGGCGCGGGTTGCCATCGTCGGCGGGTGGCAGGGGCGAGAGCCGAACGGTATCTTCGTGCTCGCGCGTTTGGCCGACCTGCTGCGTCAGGCGGCTGCGGGCGAGCACCCCAAGTACCAATTGCGCCGCCCCGTGTTGCTGGTGCCCGAACTGCCGCTCGCGCCGGATAACCAGGCCGACTCGCTGCTGCCGCGGCTTGAAGCGGCTACCCGGGAGGCGGCGTTCCGTATCGAACTGCGAAGCAGCGATCCCGCCCTGGAGCACATCCCCCAGATCCAGCTATCCGGTCCCTCGCAGGCGGAGCGCGAGGGGGCCTTTCTCTTCGGCTTGCCGGCGATCGTTGAGTTCGCCGGATCCACTCCGTTGAACGTTGCGGCCCACTGCCCGAGCTGGAACGAGGTGTACGGAGAGAGCTATTTCGTCCGCGCAGGGCAGCAGAATAGGTTGCAGTTGGCCCATTGTCACAGCCTGTTTCAGGGGCTCCTGCGGTTCCTTCTACATCGCGAACTGCTGATCGGGGAGCCGCCGGCAGAGGACGAGGACCCGCACCTGTTCCCGAACAGTCGGCTGGTCTCGCTGCATGCGGAGGCGCCGGGGTTGTTTGTTTCGCATCTGAACGTAGGGCGTTGGGTCCTGGTCGGGGAGACGCTGGGCCACCTCTACGACGCCTTCGACGGCTGCTTGATCGAGACCGTGAAAGCGCCGGCGGCGGGTTTGCTGAGTGCCTTGCGCCGCCAACCGATGACGCAACCCGGCGAACCCATGTTGCAGATCCTTGGCCAGCGCTGATCCAGGCGACCCGTGTGTCGTCCCGCGGCATGGCGGCGCTCGGGTCCGCAGCTTGACCCTGGCGATGTTTTCGCAGAAGGTACCGGCAGGCAGCCGGTGCTGATGGCGGCAGCGCCTGCGGTTGCGCCTGCATTCGAACCGCCGAGCCGATGACGAGGTGGAAACCCTATGCTGGTACGAGATGTGATGACCCATCCCGCGAAGACCGTGGCGCCCGACACCAAGCTGGTGGACGTGGCCGCGTTGATGTGCCTGTACCGTTACAGCGGTCTTCCGGTGGTGGACGCGGACGGCAAGATGGTCGGGATCATCGCGGAGAAGGATTTGCTGCACCGGCTGTTTCCCACCCTCGAGGACATGCGGGACGGGATGGCGTCGGTGGACCTGGACAAGATGCTGAGACAATACAAGGACGTACTGAACCTCCGGGTCTCCGACCTGATGACCGCCGGCGTGGTCAGCATCAGCCCTGACATGCACCTGTTGCGCGGTGCCGCGGTGATGGTGCGCCACCGCTTTCGACGCATCCCGGTGACGGAAGACGACCGCCTGGTCGGTATGCTGAGCCTTGGTGACGTACACAAGGCCATCTTCCAGGCCAATCTGGCCGGGATGATCTAGCCAAACGCCGAAATCGGGCCGCGTTAGGTCGCGTAGGCGCCCAGGTAACCCGATGTTGGTGCCTGACGCAGCGCCGGGTCGAGACACCGCTCGGTAATGCATTCCTGAAGCGCGAGCCGCCGCGATCCGAGCCGCGCCAACTCACGGCCCATGCCACGCACCTGGGCGGGAGAGAGCAGCGCGGGGTGAACCGTGGTGCGAAACTGGTGCGGGATGCCGCTGCGGATCAGCAACCGGGCGCTCCGCCAAGCCGCCGCACCCTGGTCGCGGACCGCCGTGATCCGTTGGTAGGCTTCCGGAGGGCCCTTGAGATCCATGCCGACCCAGTCCACCAAGGGTAGCACCTCCTCCAGGCGCTGCGGATAGGGTCCGGCTGTGTGCAGCCCGATCTTGAATCCCAGATCGCGGACCTCCCGCATCGCCGCCAGCAGTCTCCTCTGCAGCAGCGGCTCGCCACCGCTGAATACCACGGCGTCCAGCAGGCCGGTGCGCCGGCGCAGGAACCGGGTGATCTCCCCCCATGGGATCGGAGCGTCGGCGCTGCGGCCGAGAAGGTGGCCGTTCTGGCAATACCCGCAACGCCAGGGGCAGCCCTGGCAGAAGACGACGGCGGCTAGCTCGCCCGGAAAATCGATGCTGGTGAGCGGGGTAAGACCGCCGACGAGTAGTTCAGCGCGGGACATCGGGCTCGTGGAAATAGAGCCGTTCAGCGTGTTCTGCTTGTTTCCCCGCGTTCCAGGAGGAGACCGGGCGGTGGTAGCCCATGACACGGGTCCAGATCTCGCAGCGTGTGCGCTCTTCGTCCTGCAGCCGGATCACCGGATCGGTCGCTGGAGCGGCGGTGCGCTGGGTCGTTTCGGGCGGCTGTTTTCGAGCCTGCGCCTGTGCGCCGAGCAAGCCGTCCTCGCTCACCTGGATCTCGCAGTGCGGATGTTCCAGCTTGCTGTTCGCAAGCTGCGGGCCGATCCGCTCGGGGGAGCGGCGCGTTTGGTCAACCATGGGCTTGTACCTCCTGTTGTTTTCTTGCTGCCAACTCCTGGTCGCACTGTGGGCAGAACTCGTGTTCGCCCGATAGGTACCCGTGGACCGGGCAGATCGAAAAGGTCGGCGTGATCGTTAGATAGGGGATGCGAAAGCTCTCCAGCGCGCGACGCACCAGACGCCTGCAGGCGTCGGGGCTGCTGATTCGTTCGTTCATGTACAGGTGCAGTACCGTGCCGCCGGTGTACTTACGCTGCAGTTCTTCCTGCATCTCCAGCGCGGCGAACGGATCGTCGGTATAGCCCACGGGCAATAGGGACGAATTGGTGTAGTAGGGCCTGTCCCCGGTCCCCGCCTGCAGGATGTCGGGGAAGCGTTTGCGGTCCTCCTTGGCGAAACGGTAGGTAGTACCTTCCGCCGGCGTGGCCTCCAGGTTGTACATGTGACCGGTCTGCTCCTGGAATTCCACCATCCGTGCGCGTACGTGATCGAGAAAGCCGCAGGCGAAGGCGCGCCCCTCGGTGGTGGTAATATCCTCGGTATCGGCGCTGAAGTTGCGGATCATCTCGTTGATACCGTTCAGGCCGATGGTGGAAAAATGATTGCGCAGGGTGCCTAGATAACGTTTGGTGTAGGGAAAGAGCCCGGCGTCCATGTGACGCTCGATGACCTTGCGTTTGGTCTCCAGACTGCCGCGGGCGAGCTCCAAAAGATGATCCAAGCGCGCGAACAGACCTGCCTGGTCGCCGCGGTAGAGATAGCCTAGGCGGGCGCAATTGATGGTCACCACGCCGAGGGACCCGGTCTGCTCCGCCGAGCCGAACAGACCGTTGCCTCGTTTCAGCAACTCGCGCAGGTCGAGTTGCAGGCGGCAGCACATCGAACGCACCATGTTCGGCGCGAGTTCCGAATTGATGAAATTCTGGAAGTAGGGTAGGCCGTATTTCGCTGTCATGGCGAACAGGCGGTCGGCGTTCGCGGATTCCCAGGGAAAATCGGCGGTGATGTTGTACGTCGGGATGGGGAAGGTGAACACCCGCCCCTTGGCGTCGCCTGCGCTCATCACCTCGATATAGGCCCGGTTGATCAGCTCCATCTCGTTTTCCAGTTCGCCGTAGGTGAACGGCATCTCCTCGCCGCCGATGATTGGCACCTGTTCCCGCAGGTCCTCCGGGCAGACCCAGTCGAAGGTCAGGTTGGTGAACGGGGTCTGGGTTCCCCAGCGCGACGGCACGTTCAGGTTGTAGATGAGTTCTTGCAGATACTGACGCACCTGGGGGTATTCCAGCCGGTCCTTGCGCACGAAGGGAGCCATGTAGGTATCGAACGAGCTGAACGCCTGGGCGCCCGCCCACTCGTTCTGCAACGTGCCGAGGAAGTTGACGATCTGGCCGATGGCGCTGGAGAAATGCCGTGGCGGCCCAGCCTCTACCTTGCCGGGGATGCCGTTGAGACCCTCCGCCAGCAGCATGCGCAGCGACCAGCCGGCGCAATAACCGGAAAGCATGTCGAGATCGTGTATATGCAGGTCCGCCTCCCTGTGGGCGGCGCCGATCTCCGGAGCATAGACATGATGCAGCCAATAGTTCGCGATCATCTTGCCGGAGGTATTGAGGATCAGTCCTCCCAGGGAGTATCCCTGATTGGCGTTGGCGCTGACCCGCCAGTCCGCGCGATCCAGGTATTCGTTCACCGATGCTGCCACGTCCACCAGGGTGCGGCGGTCCTCGCGCAGTTTCTTGTGCTGTTCGCGATAGACGATATAGGCGCGTGCGGTGCGCAGGTGGTTGGCGCTGATCAGCACCTGCTCCACGATATCCTGAATGCGCTCGATGTCGGGCGTGTCCTCCCGATAGCCGCGGTGGCTGAGTACCTTCACCACGTGCGCGGTGAGCAGTTGTGCCTCGCTGCCCGCGAATTCTCCGCTCGCCTGGCCTGCCCGCAGGATCGCCATACGAATCTTGTTGGCGTCGAAGTTGGACAGGGAGCCGTCGCGCTTGCAGACCTTGCTGGGTAGATACACCGGAAGAACCTGGCTGGTTTGTTCCATGGGGTGCTTGCTCCTGATACGTGAAAGCCTTTTTTCTACATCTAGTTGTTATTTATAGATAGCAACACTACATGTTGTGCTCGACGAGTTCCTTGATCCCCGTCAACTGAATCCCGATTGGGCCTCCGGAGCGGGTCTGCGAGAATGGACGAACCGGCTCGGGGTACGCCAAGGACCCGCGGGCCGGTATATAATCCGCGCGCCCTAGGCCACAGGAACCGTCCGGCGGTGCGCTATGAATGTTAATTTTTCCGATCTCCGACAGCGTTTTGTCGCGCTACGCGAAAACAAGCTGTTCGAGACCTTTGTCATCGTAGTGATCGTGCTCTCGGCGTTGGTGATCGGGGCCAAGACCTATCCGATCAGCGAGCCGGTCGCGCGCCTATTTCAGCTGTTGGACACCGGGATCACGCTGTTCTTCCTGCTCGAGATCGTGGTCCGCATGTTGGCCGAACGCAGGCTTCGCGATTTTTTCAAGCAGGGTTGGAACATCTTCGATTTCGTCATCGTGACGGCGAGCCTGATCCCGGTGGAAGAAAGCCAGATGGCTCTGCTCGGGAGGTTGCTGCGCATCTTTCGTGTGCTACGACTGGTATCTCTGATCCCGGAACTGCGCATTCTGCTGAGCGCCTTTCTGCAGGCGATCCCGCGCATGGGCTACGTGTCCCTGTTGATGTTCATCATCTTCTACATCTATGCGGCCGTCGGCAGCATCTTCTTCTCCGGTGTCAACTCGGAGCTGTGGGGAAACATCAGCATCGCGATGCTTACCCTGTTTCGCGTGGCGACCTTCGAGGACTGGACCGACGTGATGTACGAGACCATGTCGGTATTTCCTTTGAGCTGGGCCTATTACCTGTCTTTCATTTTCGTTGTCGCCTTCGTGTTCCTCAACATGATGATCGGCATCGTCGTCGACGTGCTGCATAAGGAACATCAAAAGTACGAAAGAGAGACGGGGGAGGGTGAGGCCGGCGAAGTGCATTGGATTCGTGAACATACCGCCACCATCGAGCAGCGCCTAGCCCGCATTGAGACCCTGCTCGAGGAGCGGCAGGACCGCGCCCGGCAATGATGCGGGCGCAGTGAGGACGGGAGCGGGGGTCTACCGGGCTGGGCGGGTAGATTGCGCCGCGGTACCAAAACGGAGCGTGATCAAGCACCAGGTCGGGGCAGCCACCGCGTTCCCTGCACTCTTTTGGCTGGCCCGGCCGTTTCTGTGCCCGGTCTAGAGTGCGTCTCTCGGGATGCTGACCGCCGCACAAAGCATGTTGTTTCGGGATGGCACGCTAGTTGCATTGGCTTGTTCCTCGCACGGGTCCGAATTTCCGCAGGAGGGCAGGCGCCGATGATGCACGCTGAAGATATCGATCTTCCCAGCCTGGGTTACCACGAGTTCTACGAAGACGATTTCGCGCCGCGCTCGCACTATGGGCCTCTGTGGCAGCACATTCGCCGTATGGGGCAGAGCAACCTAGCGCGGAAGACCCGTGAGGCGGAACTGGCCATGCACACCAGTGGGGTCACCTTCACCGTGTACACGGACGACGCGGAGGGAATCGAACGCGTATGGCCCTTCGATCTCATCCCGCGCATCATCCCGGCAGTGGAATGGCAGCGACTCGAGGCTGGCATCAAGCAGCGGATTCGCGCCCTGAACCTGTTTCTGAAGGACCTCTACCACGGCCAGCGTATCCTCAAGGACGCAGTGGTGCCGCCCGAGCTGGTCTATCAGGGCAAGGACTTCCGGCGTCAGATCCTCGACATCGACGCCCCCCACGACATCTACACCCATGTCAGCGGGGTCGACCTGATCCGCGACGAGCAGGGGGACTACCTGGTACTGGAGGATAACCTGCGCACCCCCTCCGGGGTGTCCTACATGATCGAGAACCGGATGGTGGAGAAGCGCATCCTGTCTCAGTTCTTTGCCGAGTACCGGGTGCGCCGGGTGGAGCATTATCCGGCATTGTTGCTGCGCGCATTACGCTATCTGTCGCCCAGGGGGCCGGACGAGGCCACGGTGGTTGTGTTGACGCCGGGGATCTACAACTCCGCTTATTTCGAGCACACTTTTCTTGCCAAAGAGATGGGCGTCGAGCTGGCGGAAGGCAACGATCTCGTGGTGAAGAACGATATCGTCTACCTCAAGACAACCAAGGGCCTGCGACGCGTGGATGTGATCTACCGTCGCATCGATGATGATTTCCTCGATCCTCTGGTTTTCCGCGCCGATTCTATGCTTGGGGTAGCCGGACTGATCAACGCCTGGCGGGCAGGCAATGTCGGGTTGGCCAATGCCCCGGGGAGCGGTATCGCCGACGATAAGGCGGTGTACCCTCATGTGCCTGACATCATTCGCTATTATCTCGGGATCGAACCGATTCTGCAGAACGTCCCGACCTATCAGTTGACGCGGAAACAGGATCGCGAACTGGTGCTGGACAACCTGGGGAACATGGTCGTGAAAGCGGTGGCCGAATCCGGGGGCTACGGGATGCTCATGGGTCCCCAGTCGAGCCGTGCAGAACGCGAAGAGTTCGCCGCAAAGATTGCACGCGATCCTCGCAACTATATCGCTCAGCCGGTGGTGCAACTCTCCCGCCACATCTGTTATCTGGACGGCGAACTCGCGGCGCGGCACCTGGACCTGCGCCCGTTTGTCGTCTACGGAGAAGACATCGACGTGGTTCCCGGTGGCCTGACCCGGGTCGCCCTGCGCAAGGGGTCCCTGGTGGTCAACTCCTCCCAGGGCGGGGGCAGCAAGGACACCTGGGTGCTCGCCGGATGAGGCCGCACCGGTCGTTACGATGCTGAGCCGCATCGCCGAATCCTTGTACTGGATGTCCCGTTACCTGGAGCGGGTCGACAATACGGCGCGCCTGCTCGAGATCAATCTGCATCATATTTTGGAAACCGAGGACGTGATGAGCGAGGCGGCCATGTGGAAGCCGCTGTTGAGCATCGCCGGCGGGGTGGAGCTGTTCGAGGAAACCTATGGCGATGACCCGGTCAACGCCGGTCGCGTGCTGCGCTACATGACAGAGGAGCGCGACAACCCGAATTCCATGCGTTCCAGCATGCGCCTGGCGCGGGAGAACGCGCGTGTCGTGCGCGACCGCATCTCGGACGAGATGTGGGCCTGCATCAACGAGCTCTGGCTTACCTTCGATGCGCAGCGCGGCAGACGCCGCCCGCCCTTGCACAGCAATGAATTCTACGCCTACGTACGCGACGAAATCGCTCGCTTTCACGGCTTGAGCTTCTCCACCATGATGCGCGGCGAGGCATTCGGCTTCCATCTATTGGGCACCTTTTCAGAGCGAGCGGATATGTCGGCCCGTATCCTCGACGTAAAATATCATCTGCTGCTTCCCGATCTCTCTATGGTGGGCTCTCCCGTCGATTACTATCAGTGGGCGGGCCTGCTGAAGTCCCTGTCCGGTTTCGAGGCCTACCGTCGACAATACCACGGGGAGCTGTTGCCCAAGAACGTGGTCGAGTTCGTGGTGTTCGAGCAGGATTTTCCGCGCTCGATGAGTTTCTGCGTCAACCGGCTCTGCCAGGCACTGGAGCGCATCGCCGGGTGCGGTCCCGATTCGCCGTCGGGAGAGGCCTTGAAACAGATCAAGGAATACCTGGAGAGTTTGCAGGCGGAACATATCTTCAACGACGGCCTGCACGAGTTTCTCGAGGACTTGCTGGGGCGCCTCGCCGACTTCGACGAGCGGGTCGCCAAGGAGTTCTTCGAGGCCTATCTCGGGGTGGAGGAGCCGTGCGTTATCTGATCCACCACGAAACCCAATGGGCGTACCCTGAAGCGGTACGCGAGCATCATTGCGAACTCCGCACGGCGCCGCGCGAGGATCGATATCAGCGCCTGCTGAGCTTCGCCATAGAGAGCGATCCGGCCAGCGACTTTGCGCATTATCTTGACTGTTTCGGCAACCGTGTTCATCACTTTTCGGTACTGTCGGCGCACCAGCAACTGCTCACTCGCACGCGTGTCGAAGTCGAATCCAATCTGCTGAATCCCTTCGACTTCGACCCGGTGCCGCCGCTGCGCGAGCAGGCGTGGATCGACGAGGCACTCCGCGCGCAGCCTCGGTTGATGGACTACCTGTTGCACCGCAGCGCCCTCGTTCCGGCCCTCGACGACGTGCTGGCTGACGCTGCCCGGGTCCCCCAGCCGCGAGCCGGGCAGCCGCTGCTAGAGGCGGTGCAACAGGCGTCGGATTGGGTCGGCGAGCAACTGGAATACGACCCCGAGGCTACCGAGGCCGGTTCCAGCCTCGCCGCGGTGTGGGATAACAAGGCCGGTGTCAGTGAGGACTTTGCCCATCTGTTGCTCTCCCTGGTGCGTGCATGGGGATTGCCTGCCCGCTATGTAACCGGCTATCTCGCGCCGGCTGTGCTGGATAGTCCGCAGTGCCGTCCAACGGGCACCCACGCCTGGGTAGAGGCGCTGATACCCGGGGCCGGCTGGCTTGGTTTCGATCCCACGCACGGCTTGCTTGCGAACGAGAGCTATATCGCCGTTGCGGTAGGTCGGGATCACCTGGACGCGGCTCCTCGACGCGATACGTTCAAGGGCGACGCCAGCGCACAAGCGCCGGACGTGCACGTGGAGATCGTAGCCCAGCAATGAACCGCGAGTAGGGGGCAGTGGTCGTCTCCGGGTATACACGGGGACAAGCTGGAGCGCCCGTATGTCTTTTACCGACTCGCCGCCTCGCTAGGACATCCCGGCGACACCCATCTCAGGTGTTGTCAGGGGTTGCTATCGAGTTGTGCTGGTTCGCGACGGAGCTCCGCAGAGCCGTCCAGGGACGATGGAACACGATCGAGGGCTGAATTTCTTCACCGCAAACAGAGGTCGAACGAATCTGCGCCGACCGCTGCTCCTCGTCATCCGACCCGCTTGACCGAGCAGGGGCTCATGTATGGGAAAGAATCTGGAGACTACCAATTACTTCCTCAATCCGTTCAATGATTCAGCAAACAAACCCGCAAGAAATTTCGCCCCGAAAGTTGAGAGATGGTCATCATCCATATAAATTGGCGTATGATTCATTGTAACCAAACAAAGATCGTTGTCGGGGCAAATAAGGGTTGTAGGATCGAGAATTTTTACATTGTCAAATTCATTCTCTAACCGAAGAAATATATCTGTTACTGGGCGATTGTAGTTGGCATACTGGTTGTGTGTCGGCGCTATAATTCGATTCAAATCTTGATCAGTCCTAAAGGCAATAAATTCACCGTCAGGTACATTGTATCCTACTTCCGGAACATCTAAAACAAGAACAACCTCCTTGCCCATCTTTCGAATACGCGAAATAGTATCTTTAAGCAGCAAATAAAAAACTTGGGCGTTCGTGGTTGCAGATTCCGGTGAATTCCACATAGTAATTGGTTCTGCTTCAATAACTTCACCTTTTCGCAATGCTCCCGTTAAATAAAAATTCCACCGGGCAATCAGAAATACAATCTGAATATCTTTATGTTTGCGCAAATATTGAATCGCATGTTGATTTGCCTTTGTGCAATTTCTAACCATATTTTTTATTGGTGTCACGTAATGCATGGAGGGGAAGCAACCGCCGAGATTAGATATTACTCCGAGAGTTCCGGTTCGGCGCGCACTCTCGTTTACCCCAGCCGCAAAAGCCATTGCGTGAGAATCTCCCCAAACCATAAATTGTGGTTTAGCATTCTTTTCTGTTCCGAGTGTGCATAGTTTGACCGAGCCATCACTATTGATTCGTTTAGATGCCCTGCAGGCCACCCACTTCTTGTGTTCATTATTCCAATCAGGGCCTATGGCGGCATAATAATCAGCAAAACGGAGCGGGAATCCGTCGTAATATCGATTTATGAAGTTGAAACTGACCAATATTGCGCTGACCAATCCCGCAACAGCGAAAATCATCCGCCGTGAAAGAAAAGTTTTGTTACGAAAAGGTCTCTCGATAATCGCCCATGAAAAAACCGCCAACACCAGGGCGATGGTGATCATGATTATTAGGTCGATTGTTGTTGCTCGTCGAATTAGGTAGTAATTGCCGAAAACAATTATGGGCCAGTGCCAAAGGTACAGGGAGTACGATATTTTACCCACAAAAGTGAAAGGAGACAGGGCAAGTATCCTGCTGATAATGTTCTCGCCACTGATTCCGGCATGGATGATAAGGGCGGATCCTAGAACCGGAAGAGAGGCGGATAAACCGGGGAAGAGGGTGTCTTTGCTGTATAGGAAAATGCTGATCAAAATGAGGATTAGTCCCAACGATGCTGTACCATCGCGTAAGAATTTGTTCATCGGGATGTAGTGAACGGCGATTATTCCACCAATAATCAATTCCCATGCGCGCAAGTGGGTTAGGTAAAAGGCGGCCGTCGGGTCTTTGTCGACAACGTATAAGCTCCATACGAAAGTTATTAAACTGATCGTGACGAGACCTGAGAATAGATATTTTCTAGCATAGCGGGAGATTAGAAAAAGGATAATAGGATAGACAACATAAAATTGTTCTTCGACGGACAGTGACCAAGTGTGTAACATGGGTTTCGTTTCAGAAGCGGTATCCCAATACCCTGCCTGTAAAAAGAAAAATATATTTGCCCAGGAAAGAGTAGAAGCAAAAACACTTTCTGTCAGGGCTAGGAAATCGTCATCAGGGAAAAGCCAGTAACCAATTAGAATTACACCAACAGCTAGTCCGATATAGGCCGGAAAGATACGGCGGATACGTCGCTCGTAGAAAGAAGCGATTGAGAATCTGCCAAGGTTGATATCCTTCATTAAAAGGCGGGTTATCAGGTAACCGGAAATGACAAAGAAGACATCTACGCCAACATATCCGCCAGAAAAAGTAGTAAATCCTGAATGAAAGAGTATTACTGCAACGACTGCTATAGCCCTGAGCCCGTCGATGTCTGGCCTATATCCTTTGATTTTCATTCACTACTCCGAGAAGTACCGTTTGATGCACCGCTGTTCTGCTTACCGGGCACTCGATCATAATAAGGGTTGTGAATCGGTTGAGCCGGCGGACAGCTTGTAGAAGGAATTGCCGATCGATCTGCGAATAAAAAGAGCCGCTTGCAGCAACCGCAGCATTGCCTGCATGCTGAAGGCTGACTGTGACACAAACTTCAGGTAGGCCATTGGGCGGTCGACCCGCATAGCACCAAAGATCTTAGATGGGACAGCATTGATACTGCCGCCAAGCACCGCTCGGTTTTTCATGTTCTGCTTGATCCCCTTGAAGGACATCTCGATCTCCCGGCGGGACTTGTACAATTCGGTGATACTCATTAGCCGAACCCGAGCCAATAAACAATAATCTTTCTGGCGAAGGCCGGCCTTGTGGATAGAAACACTACCTTGCTATCCACCTTGGGTTTGGTCGAGTCACGCTAATGCGAGGCCGAGGCGTATCAGCGGTCGGTCAGGAGCTAGGCTGAACCGATACAGCTTGGCCGCCCCAGCCGGCAGTGCCTTCCCGAGCACACCCGGTGCCTTGATGTGTCCAAGCGGTAGGCCGAACCCGGGCTGTCACCTACTAGGCAGCAAATTCTGTCGAGCTAGCATACGACGCGAATCGGTGAACCGTTGTCAGTGACCATGCCCCGGGGGCGCGCAAACACCTGGCCGCGACGAAATCCCTGATCCAGCCCTCCGACACGGCGGCAACTCAGGCAAACACCCGTTCGATATTGAATGGGTGTTTGGTTCTTGAATCTGCAATAACCGGTCCGTGCGATTCTGTCGACCACCGTCCTGCAAACCACCATCAGGTGGGCATTGGTCAACTTGCGCTGATCGCAGGTTTTGAACTTCGGCGCCCAGATTATGCCGAAGTGAGCGACCGCGCTGAAGGCCCACGTCCGGCAGCAGTTTCGGTTCTTGCGCTTGCGGTTGCGGATCCGTCCGCTCTTCACGCAGCGCGCACCGGCGGTACAGTGTCCGGCATCTGGGAAGCGGCGGATCTCGGCGGTCCTCGGAAGAATCGTCGAGCGCAACGCCTTGCCGAACCCGGCAAGGCGGTTAGTATACGGTAGCCTTTGCTCTTGGCGCATGGAAACAGAGCCTCTTTCTCGAGCAGCCCATCGGATTAGCCGAAGAAGTTGAAGGGTGCCGTGCTTGACCTCGTAGCGATGGTGAATGGCACCGCGGTTGGGCGCTGGGCTGCCATCCGTGATGCCACACGGGCGTACCATGGGGTGGGCGATAGAGCGGCGCCTCTGAGGGGAGGGGCGGCGGGGTGCGATCGATCCGTGAGATACCGCTGCCATCGAGCAGGGTCTGGCCCGCAACGAGATCCCGTTTGCGGGGCACCCGGAAGCCGGATTAAAGCGAGCCGGCGCAGGTAGTCCGAGTGCGCATTTCCGAGGGAATAGATGCTGCCCTACTAACCAGCGCTCGTTGTAGCAGCGCCGGAACTGCGCACGCAAATACGCTGTCAGGCGCCTGCCGGCGTCTGCTTGCCGCCGATCCCGTGCTCTTGGGCGAACTTTAGCATGCGCTGGATCGGGAGCACGGCGCGCTCGCCGATCGAGGCCTCGATCTGCACCTCGTTGTTGCCGGATTCAAGCACCGCAGCGAGGTTTTGCAGCGAGTTCATCGCCATCCAGGGGCAATGGGCGCAGCTTTCGCAGGTCGCACCTTCCCCGGCAGTCGGGGCCTCGATCAGCTTCTTGTCCGGCGCCATCTGGTGCATCTTCCAGAAGATGCCCTCGTCGGTCGCCACGATGAACTCCCGGTTCGGCATGTCGACCACGGCGCGGATGAGCTGGGTCGTGGAACCGACAACATCCGCTTGATCGACCACCTCGTCGGGGGATTCCGGGTGCACTAGAACGGCCGCCTCCGGATGCAGTCGACGCAGGCGTTCCAGGGCGAAACCTTTGAATTCTTCGTGCACCACGCAGGCTCCGGGCCAGAGCAGCAGGTCGGCGCCGGTCATGCGCTCTACGTAGTGTCCGAGATGCTTGTCCGGGGCCCAGAGAATCGTTTCTCCGCGGGCGGCCAGGTGGCGCACGATCGGCAGCGCGATGCTCGAGGTGACCACCCAGTCCGAGCGTGCCTTGACTGCGGCGCTGGTGTTTGCATAAACGACCACGGTTCGTTCCGGGTGCTGGTCGCAGAAGGCGGCAAAGAGCTCCGCGGGACAACCCTCGTCCAGCGAGCAGGTGGCGGCGAGGTCCGGCATCAGGACCCGCTTTTCCGGATTGAGGATCTTTGCGGTCTCACCCATGAAGCGGACGCCGGCCACTACCAGGGTGCTGGCGCTGCTCTCGCTGCCGAAACGCGCCATTTCCAGCGAATCCGCAACACAGCCGCCGGTCTCCTCGGCCAGCGCCTGGAGCTCCCCGTCGGTGTAGTAATGGGCCACTAGAACCGCGTTCTGCTGCACCAGCATGCGCTTGATGTGCTCGCGCAGCGCGTCGCGCTGTTCTGCGGACAGACTCGGCCAGGTCGGATGCGGCGGAACCTCGATCGGCTGCTTTGCGATCTGTTCCAGGGTGATGGTGCTGGTTGTGCTCATGTTGCGTCTCCGCTAGCGGATGATCTCGACCCGATCCGGGTGTCTGAGCCGATAGACCCGCGCCGGTCGGTGTTTCCCGTGACGCCGCAGCTCACCGGTTTCCTCGATCTGTTCAAGGGCGAGGATCCATTTACGGAAATTGCGCTTGTCCAACTCCGCGTCGAGCAGGGCCTCGTAGCAACGCTGTAGCTCGCTCAAAGTAAAGGTTTGCGGCATCAACTGGA
>JAHEIA010000283.1 GCA_024639625.1 Chromatiales bacterium | reverse complement strand
CCGGGCATCACGCGGAACGGCGCAAGGCGATGGGGTTTTGCATCTTCAACAATGTTGCTGTCGCAGGGGCCTACGCCCTGGAGGTATGTGGCCTGGAACGCATTGCCGTGGTCGACTTCGATGTCCACCACGGCAACGGCACCGAGGACATTTTCCGCGAGAATAAAAGGGTCTTGTTCTGTTCGAGTTTCCAACATCCCTTCTATCCCTACAGTGGAGCGGAATCGTCGGGCGAACGCATCGTGAATATTCCGCTAGCCGCCGGTTCGGCGGGTGAGGTGTTCCGCGCCGCAGCAGAAGAAAGCTGGCTCCCGGCGCTGCACCGGTTTCGCCCGCAGTTGGTGCTGATCTCCGCGGGCTTCGATGCCCACGCCGAGGATGAACTCGGCCAACTTCGCTTGCGTGAAGCGGACTACCATTGGATCACCGACCGGCTCAAGGCGGTCGCAGACGAACATGCGGAGGGCCGGGTTATTTCGTTGCTCGAGGGTGGTTACGCCTTGTCCGCCCTCGGACGCAGCGTCTCGACTCATATCGATTCCCTGTTGGGGCATGTCGGTGAGTCAGGCGCAGGGTAGGTGGGACGGGTGCACTGCACTGCGCTAAGCCGGACGGCGAGCTGCAGCAGGATTTGCTACAGCCCGCGCCGCTGTGCCGCCCGCGTCAAAGCCCGTACGCGGACGACCCGAGGGTACCGTAGAGACCTCTCGAGCGTCCCGCGCAGCGAAGATTAGGTCCCAATTTTCCCACGGCGCAGGCCCGGTATCTTTTCCTTGTAACCTTCGCCCGGCATAATGCCCGGCACTTCTTCCTCGGAACTATAATCCCAATGCAACCCCATTACCTAAGCAGTCTATTTTCTCCCCGATCCGTGGTTATGTTTGGCGCCAGCGACCGTCCGGACTCGGTTGGCCAGGTCGTATTCCAGAATCTTTTGGCAGGGGGGTTCAAAGGCCGGGTCTATGCGATCAATCCCAAGCACAAGACGATCCAGGGGCAGCCCTCCTACCCGGATCTCGCCGCTGTCGGCAAGCAGGTCGACCTGGCGGTGGTAGCGACCCCGTCGAAGACCATTCCCGCGATTGTGGAGGCCTGCGGGGAGGCGGGGGTCAAGGCGATGATCATATTGTCCGCCGGGTTTCGCGAAATCGGCCCGTCGGGACGCCGGTTGGAAGACCAGATCAGCGCTAGCGCGCGGCGCTACGGCATTCGTTTTCTGGGTCCCAACTGTCTCGGCCTGATCCGCCCCGATTGCGGTCTCAACGCAACCTTCGGCAACAACAACGCCAAACCCGGCAACCTGGCATTGGTCTCCCAGTCCGGCGCGCTATGCACCTCTATCCTGGACTGGGCCGAGGCCAATGACATCGGTTTCTCCGCTGTAGTTTCGACCGGGATCTCCGCCGATCTGGACTTCGGGGATATCCTCGATTACCTGGTTTCCGATCATAAGACCACCAGCATCCTGCTCTACATCGAGGGGTTGCACGACGCTCGAAGATTCATGAGCGGCCTGCGGGCGGCGTCCCGTATCAAGCCGGTGATCGCGGTCAAGGTGGGTCGGCACCATGCGGGTGCCGAGGCCTCCATGTCGCACACCGGTGCCCTGGTGGGCGGCGACGAGGCGTTTTCCGCCGCGCTGGCCCGCTCCGGAGTGTTGCGCGCGCAGACCATCACACAACTCTTCGCTGCGGCGCGCACCCTTTCCTCCCGTTATCGGGGTTGCGGGGGGCGGCTGGTGATCGTTACCAATGGCGGGGGACCCGGCGTCATGGCGGCGGATCATGCTGCTGATCTGGGTCTGGAGCTGGCGGAACTTGGCAAAGCCACGATCAAGGCGCTGGACAAGGTCCTCCCCGACACCTGGTCACGGCGTAATCCCGTGGACGTCATCGGCGACGCCCCGCCGGAACGCTATCGAGCCGCGCTCGAACTCTGCCTGCAGGATCCCGCCGTGGACGGCGCCGTGGTCATCCTCACGCCGCAGGCGATGACCCGCCCGCAGGAAGTTGCGGACACCCTGGTCGCTTTGGCGAACGAACACGAAAAACCGGTCGTGACCTCCTGGATGGGCGGCAAACAGGTGATAGCGGCCCGCCAATCCTTCGTCAACGCGCGCATGCCGACCTTCAGCACGCCGGAGATAGCGGTCGAGTCTTTCTATTGCCTGGCGGATTACCAGAAGAATCAGCGCTTGTTGCTGCAGACGCCCGCCAAGTCCTCCCGACGCCACGAAGAGGCGGATGTGGAGGCGGCTCGCCTGATCATCGAGAGTGCGTTGGCCGAGCAGCGCCAGGTGTTGAGCGAACCGGAGTCGATCGCCTTGCTGAGGGCCTTCCGTATCCCCACGGTCAGAAACGGCATCGCGCGCACCCCCAACGAGGCCTTGGTGTTGGCGGCATCAATCGGCTTCCCGGTGGCCATGAAGATCCACTCACCGGACATCACGCATAAATCCGATGCAGGCGGTGTTCGCCTCAACATCAACGGCGCCAAGGTGGTGCGTGCCGCCTACCGCGAGTTGATCGAAGACGTGCAAAGAAATCGCCCCGAGGCGCGCATCGACGGTGTGACGGTAGAAAAGATGTACCGCAGCCCCAACGGGCGTGAGGCGATGATCGGGGTGATCACTGATCCGGTCTTTGGGCCGCTGATCAGCTTCGGCAGCGGCGGCACCGCGGTCGAGGTGATGGGCGACAGCGCAGTGGCCCTGCCTCCTTTGAATCATCAGCTTGCGCGGGAACTCATCGAGCGGACCAAGATCGCGAAGATGCTGGGCAAGTTTCGGCACCTGCCGCCCGCCGAGGTGGATGCCTTGGTCGGGGCGCTGCTGCGGGTGTCCACGATGACCTGCGAACTTCCCTGGCTCCAGGAGATGGACATCAACCCCCTGATCGTGGACGAAAGGGGGGTAGTGGCGGTCGACGCGCGGATCCGTGTGGGCTATCCGCGGCCTTCGACCGATCCTTATCACCACATGGCGATCCATCCCTATCCGGTCAATCTGACATCCCGATTTCAACTCCCGGATGGCGTGGACGTGACGGTGCGGCCGATCCGTCCCGAGGATACCGAACTGGTACAGGACTTCATGCGCAACCTTTCGGAGGAGGCCAAGTATTTCCGCTTCATGCGCGCCATGCAGGAGTTGACGCTGGAGATGCTGATTCGCTTCACCCAGATCGACTACGACTATGAGATGGCATTGATCGCAACCACCCAGCGCCGGGGCAAGGAGCAGGAGTTGGGGGTCGCCCGCTATGTCATCAACCCGGACAAGCAGAGTTGCGAATTTGCCTTGGTGGTTTCCGATCAGTGGCAGCGCAAGGGTATCGCGCACCGGCTCATGTACCTGTTGATGGATGTAGCGCGCAACCGGGGTCTGGAGGTAATGGAGGGCGAGGTCCTGAGCAACAACAACAAGATGCTAGACCTGGTCCGCTCCCTGGGCTTTCGCGTCACCAGCAGTCCCGACGACACGTCCATCAAGCACGTGAGCGCGCTGCTTTGAGTCACGACTTGGCCGCGCAACCCCGCCGCAAACGCCGCCGGCGCCTGGTGGTTCAGGAAGCATCCGTCGAACCGGCGCCCTCGGGCTGCAGGGTGTCGAGCAGCATCCGCTCCATCAGGCGGGCGGTATGAACCCCCATGCTCTTGAGCTTCTGGTTCAGGGCCGCGACCTCCACCAGGGTGCCGACATTGCGCCCCGGCCGAATCGGGATGGTTACGTGAGGCACCGCGACGCCCAGGATCTCCCGGGTTTCGTCTTCTAGCCCCAGGCGGTCGCATTCCGCCGAATCCTCCCATTCCTGCAGTGTGATCACCAGGGTGACGCGCTTGTCGGGGCGGATCGACGCGACGCCGAACAGACGGCTGATGTCGATGATGCCCAGCCCCCGAGTCTCCATGTGGTAGGGGAGGAGGGCGGTGGCGCGGCCCATCAGAACCGAGTCGCTGAGACATTTGATGGCCACCAGGTCATCCGCGACCAAGTGAAAACCGCGCCGAATCAATTCCAGCGCGCACTCGCTCTTGCCCACCTTGCTCTCGCCCAGAATCAGCACGCCCATGTCGTGGATATCCATAAGCACGCCGTGCAGGGAAATCTCCGGCGCGAACTCGGAGTCCAGATGCTCCCACAGCCGTTTGTACAGCTTGGTCGTGCTGTGCGGGCATTGCAGGACGGGAACGCTGGCCGCCTCCGCCCGGTCCGCGAGCAGGCGTGGCAGTGGTCGTCCGTTGGTGACGATGGCGCAGGGCACCTGGTCTGTCAGAATGCGCGCGATATGCGACGCCAGCCTTGGATCGTCTCGCTGCGCTTCGATGAAGGTGATTTCGCCATTGCCGATCACCTGGATGCGTTCCGCCCGGAAGGCCGCGAAATAGCCCGCCAGCTCGAGGCTGGGCCGGTTCAGCTCGGTGGTCGTTATGCGTCTTGTCAGGCCTTGCTCGCCCGCGGCCACGGAGAGACCGAGATGCGGATTCTTCAACAGGTCGTCAATGGTGATCGTCATGTCTCTCCCTTGCGCAGTCCGTCCCACCGGGTGGGGGCGAAGACGGGAGTTGGTCCGGCTCTCCCGCTCGGCAGTCGAGAATGCAGAGCCCGCGGTGCGGGTCAGCCATCTTTTGCGGCCTGCTGCTCGAGCCGCGGGTGCTCGCCTTCTTTCCAGCGCTGTGGTTGCTCGAAGCTTTCGCTGCCTGCATAGCGAAGCTTCGACCAGGCGACGACGATAACGACTAGGGCCAATATCACAGCGACGACGATGCCGTTGCGAGGGTTCATAACATTGGGTTCCGGTGCCTAGGACAACAGGCCCTAGTATAGCGGACCGCGCATTTGGCGCAGTAGGGGACCCGGCCCTATCGAATATGGGGTGGTCCGCCGGTTCGTTGCGCAGTTGCTGAATCGCCCTGTCTGCCACCGCAG
>JAHEIA010000282.1 GCA_024639625.1 Chromatiales bacterium | reverse complement strand
CGGTCATCGGGCGCATCTTGCGCTCCGACAGCATCGAGATCCGGGACAGTCGCTTCCGCGACCGCCGCGCTGCCGACCCCGGTGTCCGCACCGATCTGCTGGAGATCGATTGCCTGGACGCGGGCTGTGGCTGCGAGATCCTGCGGAGCGAGTTCACAAGCTTTGGCGACGATCTGGTGCTGAAGATCGGCGATTCGATCTGTACGGTCGATGGCAACCGGATCGACAGCACCCGCCTTTCTGCCCAGGAGGGCCACTTCGAGCTGACCGCAAACGACTTCTTCTGGTCCACCCCGCCTGACGGGGCGGTCGTTGCGGCTTCGGTCGGACCCTCGGCAGTAGTACACAACAACATCATCCGAGGGTTGGACGTTACCGGCCTGGTAGTCTACGGTAACGCCGCCGACTTCAGCGTGCGGGGTAACTCCTTCTGTGTACCCTTTCCTGGAGGCTATGCCCTGCAGAATACGGCGACGGGGACCCTGGACGTCGCAGCCAATTACTGGGGCGATCCCACAGGCCCGCGCTGGGACCAATACCCACCCACGGGTGGAGAAGGTTCGTTCATCCTCGGCCCAGTGGATTACCAGCCGTTCCTGACGGCGGGCAGCTGCGGTTCCGTTTTCGTCGATCGGCTCGAGCTGGTACAGGGGATCCCCACTACCAACCTGGTCGCCGGCAAGCCGGTCGTGCTGCGCGTCTTCCTGGGCAACCACGGCGACGAAGACGTCTCCGGGGTCTCGATCACCGGCTCCATGGCCGGCAAGCCGTTCGCCGTCGGGGGGCTGCATGTGCCGACCGAATACACTTGGATGGATGTGCATAAGGGCGAAGATAGTGTCAACATCGTGGATTTGCCGCTGCCCGCGGAGGGGCCCGGAGAAGTAAATGTGCAGCTCCACTATCTCGACCCGGAACTGGGGGTCCCGGTGACCCAGGAGCGGCGCCTTGCCTACAGCGCCTCGGCACAACGAGTGCTGAAGCTCGGCGCGGTCGCCGCCGGGGTGACCCCCAGTGTGCTCAAGGAGACCTTCGTCAAGCAGCTTCCCCTGCTGCGCGCTGTTTACCCCACCCACAAGGTCATGGTCTTCAAGCCTGCCGCCCTCCCCTCGTTGCCCAGCGCGAGTGGGGCCCTAGCGAAGATGTGGGCCGCCACCCAGTACAGCGATATCGACGTCATGGTGGGTGTCGTTGAGTCCCTACTGGAGCTGACGGACTTCGACGCAGGCTGGGGGCGAGCCGTGCTCATCTGGGATCATCAGGATCCGTGCTGGAGGAGCGAGACCATCGGGTTGGGAGGCGAGAGCACCTACTTCCTGAGCCACGCCGTGGCTCATGGGCTGCTCAATGCGGCCGACGAGCACCAACCCGACAATCCTGGCTGGAACGATACCGACTTTCCGCACGGCCTACTGGTGGAATCGGGCTGGGATGTGTTCCGGGGGAAATCCGGTCTCATCCACAGCAACTATCCCGGGGACCCGCTGGCCGACTGTGCGAATTACACGCCGGGCGAGACCGACCACATCTGCAATTTCTACAACTTCATGGCCACCAAGTGCCTGCCCCCGAAGTGGATCGGTCCGGGCATGCGCAGCAGCTTGTTCAGTCACCTCGCCTTGGCGCCGCAGGCATCTTCTCAGACAAGCAGCCGCGAGGCGCAGGCGGAGCCGGTTGCCGCCCTCGGGGTACCGGTGACCGTCTGGGAGGACGACACGGGCCAGATCGAAGGTCTGTACGACCTGGTCGCGGCGCCGAGCGTCAGCGACCCCGCAGGTGCCTGGACCTTGGCCAGCAGGGACGGTGCTGGCACGATCCTGGATCAGATCTCGTTCAACGTCGCCTTGCGCGATACCGACCCGGAGCGCGGCCTGCGCTTCGGGGGCGAGGGGATCGTTTTGCCAATCACTCCCCAGGTGACGGACGTCGTCCTGCTGCGCCGAGCAGCGGTGATCGATTCGGTCGCCAGGGACGGCAGTCCTCCAGAAGTCACGCTGCTGTCACCGAATGGCGGGGAGAACCTTAGCGGGGCCTTCACCGCCGAGTGGTCGGCAACCGATCCGGACAGCGATCCCCTAACCTTCACCGCATTGGTGCGCTGCGGGACGGAGGGTGCCTGGGTCCCCGCGGCCCTGGACGTCAGCGGCAGCTCGGTGGGACTCGACACGGCGGGTCTGCCCGGCGGTGACGCCTGCGCGTTGCGCGTCGTGGCGTCGGACGGAAAGTGGAGCGCGAGCGACGACTCGGACGCCACCTTCCGCGTCGCTCAGCATGCCCCGGAGGTGCAGATCCTCGAGCCCGTGGAGGGGGCGAGCTTCGAGGCCGGCACCGAGGTGTCCCTGGCCGGGCTGTCAGACGACCAAGACGGCGACGATCCTGCTCCTGCGAACTATGTCTGGAGCTCGGATCGGCTCGGCGTACTGGGTGCTGGGCGTCGACTGACGGTGAATACTCTAACCGCTGGCAGCCACGAGCTCACCCTGACGGTGACCGATCCAGGGGGTCTCACGGGAGCGGCGAGCGTGTCGGTCCTCGTGCTTACGGCTGTGGACGCGGATCATGACGACCTTCCCGATTGGTGGGAGGAGCGCTGGGGTACCCAGCTCGGGGTGAAAGATGACGCAGCGGATCCCGATACCGATGGCCTGACCAATGCCCAAGAGCTTGACCAGGAGACTGATCCTCTTGCGGGCGATTCCGACTCGGATGGCTGGCTGGACGGTCAGGAGATTGCCCAAGGCAGAAATCCACTCGATCCTAGCGACAACCCATCAGTGCTGTTTGCTGACGATTTCGAGTCGGGCAGCACGGCGCGCTGGTCGGACACGGTTCCATGAGGGTAGGGGCGAACCATGATGCCTAGCCAGACACCCTTCGGCAGTTGGCCCGGACGCCCGCGGCAGGTTCGCGGTGTCTGGTCCATCCGCGCGCCTAGTCTCGGCATCCTGCTCGCGCTGGAGGCATTCACATACCCAACGCCGCTCAGCGCCGGAACGGTCGAGGTTACCTCCGCGGCTGCCCATGCGGGCGCGTACGGTCTGGAGATCGCTCTAGGGGCTTGCATACCCGCTACGCTGAATTTGGCGCCACCCCCGTCCACCATCAGCGGGGTCTTCACCGGCTGCACGACCCTCGCTGCCCAGGGGGTGCAGATCGTTGCCCCTGGTGCTGAGCTTCGGGCCGGATCGAGTGTTGTCCTCGGGAACGGTTTCGCAGTTGCGCAGGGTGCTCCCTTGACCGTCAGGCTCATCGATGCGCTGGGGGGGCCGTGGGCTTTCGTGCAGGATGGCTCACCGGCAGCCCTTACCGCCTATCGGGCCAGGTTCCGAATCGATGCCGACAACCTCACGCTGCAGCCGGGGGATCGGCTGGATCACCTGACAGGTCATGCCTCAGACGGGACTTTGCTGTTTCGCGTCAGTCTGGAGCCAGATGCAGCCTCGGGTCAACATCAGGTGGTATTGGCGGCCCGGAATGACAATGGGGGCTTTGCCGAAACCCCACTGGGCGAGCACCAACTGTTACCGCCCGGGCGCAGCGAGGTCGAGGTCGAGTGGAAGGCACATGCTGGGGATGGGTACTTGCTGATCGGAATCGGCCATCCCGCAGTCTTTGGGCTGCGCGAGCTCACCAACGGGGCCGCGCGCCTCAACTCCATTCGCTGGGGTGCTGTATCCGGTACCGTCACCACCAGTACCGGCAGTCTGTTGCTAGACGACTTCCGGTCTTTTCGATAGAAGGGGTTCTTCTATGTTGACCAATTGCCGGGTGACTACGAGATGATGACTTCGACTGAGGTGGATCGCAGCTTGTCTTTTACCCTTGACGCAGGACAGACGCGCTACGTACGGCTGAACATTAGCATGGGTTTCTTCGTCGGACATATTTACCCGGAGCTAGTGGAGCCGGAGGTGGGGGCCAAGGAAATCGTAGAGTGCAGCTATGTAGGAGATCAAGTGGCGAGCGAGCAAACTGATATCAAGTAACCCCTTACCGGATTTCGTTTTCCCAAAGATGGAAAGGCGGCATTGGAGAAACGTCGATGAATTCACTTTACTTGGGAAGAGTGTTTGCCAGTGCATTTGCGCTCGGGATCAGCCTATCGACCGATGGAGCCGAATATACATTCACGAAAATCGTTGACAGCAATGAACTGGTCCTTAATAGCCCAGACGCTCTCGGGCTGCCTGCCTTGAGCAACCGGAATCTGGCCTTCGGCGTAACGGGTCAGGGGGTCTATACCTAATATTGCTGGAAGCCTGACCCTTGTTGTGGACACGAGCACGCCGATACCCGCGGGAAGCGGCAATTTTTCCTGGTTCGCCGACGAGTCTATTGACGGAACGAGTGTGGCCTTCCTCGGCGGTAATTCGACAACGGAAGGCATTTATACCGGTGATGCTAGTAGCCTGCGCGTCGTAGCGGACCAAAATACGCCAATTCCAGGAGGGGCCGGCACCTTTGGCTCGTTCTTGGAGGATTTCTTGGGTGTAAGCATGGGTGTGGTCGCGTTCATGGTAACTGGAGGGGTCTATGCCGAGATCAATGGGGTTCTGTCGATTATAGTCGACGACAACACCCCTGCACCCGATGGTAGTGGAAATTTTACTGGATCTGTCTTTGCCGGAATGAGTGGGAGCGATGTCGCTTTTGCGGGATGGAACTCCGTGGTCAACGGGCTCTATTTGAACAGCGGCGGTGAGATAAGCGCGCTGATCGACTCGAATACGCTGATCCCGGGGACCACCGAAACTTTCAGGTATCCTGATGGCTATGTTGACCCAGCCACAGGCACGTATCTGGTCTACGATGGGTTGAGTTGGGACCAACTACGGCTGTACAGCAATATTGGAGGGACCTTACATCTGGTCGCGGCGCCTGGCGATCTAACGCCCGACGGAATCGGCAGGTTTACGCATTTCGAAGACAAT
>JAHEIA010000281.1 GCA_024639625.1 Chromatiales bacterium | reverse complement strand
GTGGGAGCAGGACATCCGCTCGACCTTTGCCGAGGTGTGGATCAAGGAAGCCGGCAGCGGTTGGTGGTACCAGGATGCGAGCGGGACCTGGGTGAAAAAGTAGGCCGGGGCGGCATCCTGGATGCGGGGCCTGTCCGGAGGTCCCGTCCATGGTCTGGCGATTCAGGAGTGTTATGGGCAGATCGCGACGCAAGAAGCTGCCGGCGGAACCGATGCAGGCGCACATCGAGTCTCTGAGCCAGGACGGGCGAGGGGTCACCCGTGTCGCGGAGAAGACGGTCTTCGTGCATGGCGCCCTGCCTGGGGAAGAGGTTGAGTTCCGTTACACCAAGAGCCGGCGGCGTTACGACGAGGGGGTGACGACGGCTGTGTTGCGCTCCGCGGCGCAGCGAGTCGAGCCGCGATGCGCGCATTTCGCCCGCTGCGGCGGATGCTCTCTGCAGCATTTGTCGGTGGAGGCCCAGATCGAGGTGAAACAGCGTAGTCTGATCGACGCGCTGCTGCATATCGGTGGTGTGGAACCGGCGCGGGTGCTGCCCCCTCTGCAAGCGGATCGACACTGGGGTTACCGCCGCAAGGCGCGGCTCGGGGTGCGATATGTAGCCAAGAAGGGGCGTGTCCTGGTCGGCTTCCGCGAGCGCGGCAGCTCGTTCATCACAGATCTCAGCGTCTGCGAGGTGCTGCATCCCAAGGTCGGGGTCCTGTTGCCGCGATTGGGTGTGTTGATCCATGGCCTGTCCATTCGTGAGCGGATACCGCAGATCGAGGTGGCCGTGGGCGACACCGCCTGTGTGCTGGTGTTTCGCGTGCTCGATCCACCAAGCGAGGCGGATCTCGATCGGTTGGCCGGGTTCGCGCAGGAGCACTCTGTGGCTGTGTATTTGCAGGACCAGGGGCCGGATAGCACGCGTCCGCTGAACGGCGTTCCGGCGGCGCTGAGCTACCGGCTGCCGGACTTTGCCGCCGAGATACAGTTCCTGCCGAACGATTTCACGCAGGTAAACACGGACGTCAACCGCGCCATGGTGCGCCGGGCACTGGAACTGCTCGATCCGCAACCGGGCGATCGGGTGCTCGATCTTTTCTGCGGCCTGGGCAACTTCACCTTGCCCTTGGCCCGGCGCGCAGCGAGCGTGGCTGGGGTCGAGGCCGACCCTGGTCTGGTGGAGCGGGCGCGCATGAACGCGGAGCACAATAAGATCTCGAACGCGCGCTTTTTTGCGGCGAATCTGTACGCTGCGGTGGACCGCGAGCCCTGGATGCGGGAGCGTTTCGACAAGGCGCTCCTGGATCCGCCGCGCAGCGGCGCCTCGGAGATCCTCGGCCACCTTCCCAGGTTGGGCGTAGAGAGCATCCTGTACGTGTCTTGTTACCCGGCGACCCTGGCGAGAGACGCTGGCCGCCTGGTTTCCGAACTCGGCTACGATCTGTCGGCCGCCGGGGTCATGGATATGTTTCCGCATACCGCGCACGTGGAATCGATCGCGCTGTTCGAACGGCGGCAGGGCGCCTGAGGCCGTTGCGATTCAGTGTTTCGACGACGATGCCGATCCCAATACTTGCGACAACTCGTCTGCGGCTGCGACCCTTTTGCGCCGCCGATGCGCCGCTCCTGGTCAAACATGCAGGTGATCGCCGGATTGCGGATACCATGATCTCTTTGCCTCACCCCTACCGCGAGGACTTCGCTCGGCAGTGGCTGCACGAGGCGCAACGAGAGGCCGCTGCCGGGACCGCTTTTCGTTTCGCGGTTACGCCGAACCGGGGGACCGAGTTTCTCGGGGCTGCGGAGTTGCGGGCGCTGGACAGGGAACACCAGCAGGCGGAACTGAGCTTCTGGATCGCGGTGCCGCTTTGGGGCTGTGGCTACGCGACGGAGGCCGGCAGGCGGCTTCTCGAATTTGCTTTCTCCGACCTGCGGATCAATCGGGTCTACGCCCATCACATGAGGCGAAATCCGGCCTCGGGTCGGGTGCTGGGCAAGCTCGGAATGACTCGCGAGGGGTTGCTGCGCGAGCGGGTAAAGAAGTGGGGCCGCTTCGAGGACGTCGTCTTAATGGCCCTGCTGTACCGGGACTGGGCGCACGCGAACGGCTGAGTATCCGGAGTGTCGCGTACGTGTCGATGTGGTGAGTTTTGCCGGAGCACTACACACGCAGGGTGTTTTCCGCTTTATAATGCGCGGTCTGTTTACCGCGTTCTACAGCTCGAAGGGGGGCGACTTTGAACTATTCCACCGACGATATCCGCAATATTGCGTTTGTAGGCCACGCCGGGTCCGGTAAGACCACGTTGGTCGAGCGCCTGCTCAATCAGGCCGGAGAGATCAGCACGCCCGGAAGCGTGGCGCGCGGGGATACGGTGTGCGACTTCGATCCGCAGGAGAAAGCGGCGGGTCACTCGCTGGACGTAGCGATTGCCCACCTGTCGACGCAGGGCACGCACATCAACATCCTGGATACTCCGGGATATGCGGATTTTCTCGGCCGTACCATGAGCGTGCTCTCCGCAGTGGAGACCGCGGCCGTGGTCATCAACGCGCAAGCGGGCATCGAGGCGATGACCCAGAGGATGATGGAATCCGCGTGGAACCGGGACCTGTGCCGCATCATCATCGTCAACAAGATCGACGCCGAAGGTGTGCGTCTGGAGAAGTTGGTAAGCGAGATTCAGGAGACCTTCGGCAAAGAGTGTCTGCCCATCAACTTACCTGCAGAAAGGGCTACGCGGGTGATCGATTGTTTCTTTCAGCCAGGCGGCGAAGGCGCGGATTTTTCCTCGGTGGAGGACGCCCACCGCGAGCTCATCGACCAGGTGGTCGAGGTGGACGAGAAGCTGATGGAGCTGTATCTGGAACAGGGCCAGGAACTCCAACCGGCCCAGTTGCACGACCCGTTCGAGCAGGCATTGCGCGAGGGCCACCTGGTTCCGATCTGTTTCATATCCGCCGAGACGGGTGCCGGGGTATCTGAGCTGCTGAATATTTTTGCCAGGCTGATGCCGAATCCCGCAGAGGGTAATCCGCCTCCGTTCATGAAAGGCGAAGGTGCGTCTATGGAGCCGGTGGATGTGGCGCCGGATCCGCGGCTGCACGTACTAGCGCATGTATTCAAGGTGTTCAACGATCCGTTTCGCGGAAAACTGGGTATCTTCCGAATCCATCAAGGCACCATTACTCCGAACAGTCAGCTGCTGATCGGAGATGCGCGCAAGGCATTCAAGGTAGGCCATCTGTTTCGCCTTCAGGGGAAGGAACAGTCGGAAATGGAGCAGGGTATACCGGGCGACATCTGTGCGGTGGCGCGGGTTGACGATATCCATTTCGACGCCGTCCTGCATGATTCTCACGCCGAGGATCACCATCACTTGCGCTCCATCGAGTGCCCGGTGCCGCTATTCGGACTGGCGGTTCAGCCGGCGAAGCGGGGCGACGAACAGAAGCTTTCGGACGCCTTGGGCAAAGTGCAGGCGGAAGACCCCTGTTTCCACGTCGAGCACAACGCGGCGGCCAACGAAACCGTGATGCGTGGGCTGGGCGAGGTCCACTTGCAGATTATCCTGGGCCAGCTCCGCGACCGCTTCAACGTCGAGGTGGAGACCCATCCGCCGAGCATCGCCTACCGCGAGACCATCACCAAGCCCGCCGAGGGGCACTACCGGCACAAGAAGCAAACCGGTGGAGCGGGTCAGTTCGGCGAGGTTTTTCTCCGCGTCAGGCCGCTCGCCCGCGGCGAGGGCTTTCGCTTCTTGGACCAAGTGGTTGGCGGTGCCATTCCGAATCAGTTCATCCCTGCGGTAGAGAAAGGGGTGCGTCAGGTCCTCGAAGACGGCGCCATCGCCGGCTACCCTTTGCACGATATCGAGGTGAGCGTCTACGACGGTAAGCATCATCCGGTGGACTCCAAAGAGATCGCGTTTTCCACCGCTGGACGTCGGGCCTTCGTGAACGCAATCGCCAACGCGGGCCCGATTGTCCTCGAGCCGGTCGTGAAGGTTCATATCATTGCGCCGAGCAGCAGCATGGGGGACATCACCGGGGACCTGTCCTCGAAACGCGGACGGATCAGCGGCAGCGACGTGGACGATGTGGGCCGGGTGATCATCCATGGCGAGGTGCCTCTCGCCGAGTTGGAGAACTACGAGTCGCGGTTGAAATCGATGACCGGTGGCGAAGGCCACTACACCATGGAGTTCAGCGGCCACGAGCCCGTACCCGCGCAAGTGCAGAAGGCGCTGGTCGAGAAATATTCGGCACCGGAAGAAGACTGAACTGCGCGCCGAGTGACTGCGGCGGTGGGAATCGAGGTCGAACGTAAGTTTCTGCTCAAGAACGACTCCTGGCGAGATCGGGTAATTACCGAGTCGCGTATGACGCAGGCGTATCTCGCCAACCAGGGCAATGCCTCGATTCGAGTGCGCATCGCCGGCGCTCAGGCCTGGTTGAATATCAAGCGCGCGACCATCGGTATCGAGCGTGCGGAATTCGAGTACGCAATACCCCTGGAGGATGCCCAGGTGATGCTGGAACGCCTTGTCGGCGGACCACCCATCGATAAGACCCGCTACCGGGTGATGCATGCCGGGCATCTATGGGAAATCGATGTTTTCCACGGTGCGAACCAGGGGTTGGTGGTTGCCGAACTGGAACTGGGGTCGGCAGAGGAGAGCTTCGCACTGCCCGATTGGGTGGGCGAAGAAGTTTCGCAAGACGCGCGCTACTACAACGTCAACCTAGTGGCGCATCCCTTCCGCCAATGGTAGGAAATCGGCGGCCGCGTAGATCGTTGCTCGATGCCGGCTCGGTTGTGCGACCCGGTCGGGATGCGCAGCAAGAGAGTCTACCCGAAGGCGATTGACGAGGTGTCGCAAACAGAATCCTGCCGTATCTTGATAGATATCGGAACCCAGAGTCTCAGTCTGCAAAAAGCGGG
>JAHEIA010000280.1 GCA_024639625.1 Chromatiales bacterium | reverse complement strand
CCTTTCGCGCGAGTTCGCCCTGTTCATGCCGCAGCAGCTTGATCCGCTGTTCGTCGGCCCCGAGCGAATCCTCCATCTCGCGGACCGCTTGGCGGAGCAGGGCGGCCGGTTCTTCGACACGGTCGAGCACCGCGTGGAGGTCGGCGCGAAACAGCCGGGAAACGCGTGTGATGAGTGTCATGCTTGTCGCCTCCGTGGTTGATGCCTGTGATGAGCTTCCATTTCAGTCTACGGAGGCACGGCATGGCGTTGTAGGCAGAGTTCGGTAAAACTTTTGCCGCCCGATTTACATAAAATTTACAGGCCCGGTGAGGCGGGAACTGCTAGGCTTTTGCACACCATGCAACGAAAGATTCGCATCCTGATTGTGGAGGACGAAGAGGCCATACGAGTTGGCCTGACGGATGTTTTCGTGTTTCACGGCTACGACGTGGAATGCGCCGAAGAGGGGCATTCTGGTCTCAGCAAGGCGTTGAGCGGAACTTTCGATATGGTGTTGCTCGATGTCATGCTCCCCGGGGTGAACGGGTTCGCGATCTGCGAGCGGATCCGCGCCCGGGATCGCGATCAGCCGATCATTATGTTGACCGCCAAGACCAATGACGAAGACATCATTCAGGGGCTGTCGCTGGGGGCCGACGATTATGTGACCAAGCCGTTCTCGGTTGCCCAGTTGGTGTTGCGGGTGCAGGCGGTTTTGCGCCGCTCGCACGTCGGTGCCGCATCCGAACACCGGATCCGCCTGGGAGAAGGCGTCGAGGTCGATACGCGCAACCTCAGCGGGCTGCGCGGGAAGCAGGCTCTGTCGTTCACCCGCCGCGAGATGCAGGTGCTGCAGTATTTGAGCGAAAATGCGCAACGGCCAGTGCCCCGGGAGGAGCTGCTCGCCAAGGTATGGGGCTACGCGCGGGATCTGGACATCGAGACCCGTACCGTCGATATCCATATCGCGAAGTTGAGGCGCAAGATCGAAGCCGATCCCAGCCGACCGAAGCATCTGGTTACGGTACGCGGCGCGGGCTATCGGCTGGTGGCGGATTGACATGTCTCGACCCGCGATGCGCGGTCTCGATCGGCGTCGACTGCGCTTCTGGCTGCTCCTGTTTTTTCTTTCTCTCGCCATTCCGACGGGGCTTCTTATCCATCAGGCCTACCGGCAACTGAAGTGGGAGGCCTTCCACCAGCACCGAGTTCTGGCGGAGGAGCTGGCGTCACGCATCGACGGCGAGCTCAGCCAGTTGATCGAGCGCCAGGAGGCCCGCTCCTTCGCCGACTTCGGTTTTCTCGTCGTCGTGGGAGACCCCTCGGCCAATTTCGTGCAGCGCTCACCCTTGTCCGCTTTCCCGGTGGAGCCCGCGCTTCCCGGGCTCATCGGTTACTTCCAAATCGATTCAGCGGGGGGTTTTGCGACACCTCTGCTTCCACAGCAGGGGAGCGACCCTGCCGCTTTTGGTATCTCAGCCGCGGAGTTGGCAGACCGATCCCTGTTGCAGGAGCGTATCCGGGGGATATTGAGCCAGAACCGCCTGGTAGGGTCCGACGCGATCGGGGCGGAAGATCAGCGACCCGCGACGCTCCGGCCTCGCGCCGAGAGCGACAGCATGGAGCGTGTTCTGCCGCCGCCCGCCCGGGACGCCGCCACATCCCTGTCGCTCTCGAAGGCAACCGCACCAGCCGAGGAGGGACTCGCCTCCCAGGCCGCGTTCGACGAACTCAGGCAGACTTCCGTGGAGCGCAAGAAGCGGCAGGACGCGGATACCAGGCTGGGGAGGGTAGAGGATCTGCAATTGGATTACAGCTACCAGGCCGATCTCAGCGAAAATGCGGCTGCCGCGCCCCGATCCGGGGAACAGAACTTCTTTCCCAAGCGCAGCGTGCGCAAGGAGCGCACCACCCTGCCGGAGGCCCAGCCGTCAAGCGCTTTGCGGGAGCAGGAGGCAGGCGCGAGGGAGATCCCCGCGATCCGCATCCGCACCTTCGAGAGTGAAATCGACCCCTTCGAGTTCAGCCTATTGGACAGCGGTGATTTCGTGCTCTTTCGCAAGGTCTGGCGCGACGGCCAGCGTTACATCCAGGGGGCACTGGTCGAGAGCCAGCCCTTGCTCCGCGGCACCGTCGAAACACCGTTTCGCAAGAGCGCGCTTTCGGGGATGAGCGACCTGCTTGTCGCCTACCAGGGCGCGGTCCTGGACGTCTTCAGTGGACAGAAGCCGCGGGCCTATCCGCCCGAAGCGGAAGAACTGAGCGGCGCGCTGCTCTATCAAATGAGGCTGTCGTCGCCCCTGAGCGCCCTGGAGGTGGTGTTTACCGTCAACCGCCTGCCTTCCGGACCAGGGGGCACCCTGCTTGCCTGGGTCGCCGTGACCCTGGCACTGGTGCTCTGCGGTGGTTTTGTTCTGATGTATCGCTTGGGTCTGCGGCAGATCGGGCTCGCGCGCCAGCAACAGGATTTTGTCTCCGCGGTGAGCCACGAACTGAAGACACCGATCACGGCGATCCGCATGTATGGAGAGATGCTGCGCGAGGGTTGGGCCTCCGAGGAGAAGAAACGGACCTATTACGACTACATCTACGAGGAAAGCGAGCGTCTATCGCGGTTGATCAACAATGTGCTGCAACTGGCGCGCATGAGCAGGAGCGAACTGCGGGTGGAGCGCAGCCCCGTTCGCGTGGCCGACTTGATACGCGATCTGCGCCCCAAGATCGCCTCGCAGATTGAACGTGCGGGTTTTTGTCTGCGCCTGGACTGCGCGGAACAGGCGCTGGCGGCCGATATCTCGGTCGACAGCGACGGGTTCCTGCAGATCGTCATCAACCTGGTGGACAATGCGATCAAGTTCGCCGCGCGGGCCGAGCCGAAGGAGATTGCCATCCGCTGCCGCCGGCTAGAGAATCGCCAGGTCGTATTCAGCGTTCGGGACTATGGTCCCGGTGTGCCCAGGGACCAGAGGAGGAAGATCTTTAAACTGTTCTACCGTTCGGAGAACGAGCTGACGCGGGAGACGGTCGGTACCGGGATCGGTCTTGCGTTGGTGCAGCAGCTGACAGTCGCCATGGGGGGGCGGGTCGAGGTGGTCGATCGCCAGCCGGGTGCTGAGTTCCGCGTCTTCTTTCCGCTGGCTTGATCCCGGGGGCGGCGCGCTCGACAGCAGCGCATGTACCCGGACCCACCCAGTCTGTGGAGTGGGTCACGGGTCGGCTAGCGGATCTTGGCGACAATACCCGGGGTACCTGGATGAGCCGCCGATGATCGCTAGGATCGTTCTGTTTCTCTTCGCTATCCTGGGTGCCGGGATGCGGCTCCCGGCGGCTGCAATGCCGCCGCAGTGTGCGCCAGGCCCCGGCGGCGGTCCTCTTCAGGCACCCATTTTCGTCAAGAATCTTGCCGGGCAAACCAGCTGGTTCGCCTCCCCCGTAGTCTATGATCTGGACGGCGACGGGGCGAACGAGCTAATCGCTGCCTACTACGACGTCTTCGTCTTTTCCAGTACCGGGGCGTTGCTGCACCGCGCCGAGGAAGGCAGCGGACGCGTCTATGCGCCCCACGTGGTTGCCGACCTGGAGGGCGACGGGATCACGGAGGTGGTCGTCGGTCGGGGACACGAGGTGATCGCCTTCGAGTGGAAAGACTCCCGGCTGCAGCTCAAGGCGGGATGGCCTGCAGACACCACGACCGGCGGCAACGCTCCCGAGGTGCGAGGTATGGCCGCTGCTGACCTGGACGGCAACGGCAGTATCGAGGTCGTGGTCAGCACTACGCAGACGGTCTCCACCGATCAAGGTGGTGCGCAGGTGTTCGTCTTCGCTGCCGACGGGTCGTCCTATCAGCCGTCCGGCGGCCATGCCCCCGCATGGCCTCGATACAACAGGCTCCCCGGCGCAGGAAACGATGCCGAGCGCAACGGTCCGGGTCACCATGGTTTCGGCTGCTACGGGCTCAACGTGGGCATCGGCAATATCGACGACGACCGTCTTCTCGAGATCCTGGTCACCTACGACAACCACCATATCCAGGCCTTCGAGCACGACGGGGTAGCGATCGATGCCGCAGAGTATTACACCAATCGCGACTCCGCCTACCGGGGAAACCGTTTCACCTGGGGGCAGTTTATCCGCTGGGCCGATCCCCAGGTCGAGCAGGATCATTACCACCTGCACACAGGCACCTGGCCGCACCCGGACTGGACCGAGTGGCTGCAATGGACCGCGTCCCCGCCCGGGGTGGCGGATCTCGACGGCGACGGCAAGAACGAGGTGATCGGCGTGCCGAACGTCGAGATGCATGTACCCTACGAGACCCAGGCCTACGCCATCATGGTGTTGCAAGGTGCGCACGGGGATGGCAGCCGGTCGGCGCGGCGCAAACCCGGTTGGGAGCAGCTTCCGCGCGGTGCGGCGCCGATCCAGGTCGCCGGGTGGTATCCGCCGTCCGGGGTTCCAAGCCCGGTGTTGGTGGATATCACGGGGGATGCGCTGCCCGAGATCCTGGTTTCGCTCAACGACGGTTATCTATATGCCTACAGCGGCGCAGGTCAACGGCTGTGGCGGACCAGCTATCGCCACGGGAAGTCGATCATGTTCAGCTCCGAGGTGAGTGTTGCCGATCTGAACCAGGACGGGGTGCCGGAAGTGCTGCTCACCACCTACGGCGACCCGGATGTTCAAGACTCGGGCTACCTGATGATCCTTTCCGCCACGGGAGACGTCCTGCGCGACCTGCCTTTACCCGGTGCAGGACACAACGGCAATGGCAATGGCGCTCCGGCTGCGCCCGCCATCGGTGACCTGGACGGCGACGGCCAGTTGGAGGTATTCGTGCAGACCTTCGACCACGGGATGGACGTCTTCACGATCCCGGGTTCTGCGGGTAACTGCCTCCCCTGGCCGACCGCACGGGGCGGCCCGCTGCGCATGGGCCAGCAGAACGGTCCCTGGAT
>JAHEIA010000010.1 GCA_024639625.1 Chromatiales bacterium | reverse complement strand
GTGATCGGGACGCATTCGGTGGTCTCCGCCTGGGCCAGCCCGCCCAGAATCGTAGTCAATGCGAGGAGCCCCGCGCGCGACGGCGTGTTGCATAGACATTTAAGTAACATAGCATACCCCTGTGAGTTAGAAGCCCGCACTCCCGCTGCTCCCTCATCCAAAGTATGGCACTGCACCCGGTTCTTACACCCGGTTCGCGCGAATTTGCGTCATTCTCGCGGAGGAGGCTGCTCCTTTTCCGCGGCAGCTTGCCGGTCGCCGCCCCCGAACCAACGCCCCAGGGTAGCAAAGATGCGCTTGAGACCCCGCCAGAGCCGAGGCAACAGCCAGATCAGCAACAACACAAATACCACCAGGGCCGAAAGGAAAAGCACTGGGTGATTGAGCGCCGCCCACAGGCCGGTGACTACCCCGATGTCTTCCAGCACCGAGGCGGTCCAGTTGCTGAAGGGTTCCGGCGAGGTATTGATCAGAGCCCGCGTTCCCGCCTTCGCCGCATGGGTTCCCGCTGCTATCCCCCCCCCCATGAGGGCGGCGGCAAGCTCCGCGCCCGAGCCTACATCGCCCACTGCGCCTGCGGCCAGCATCGCGCCCGCCGGTATGCGGACGAAGGTGTGAATAGTATCCCAGACGGTGTCCACGCCTGGGATCTTGTCGGTGAAGAATTCGACCAGGTACATGACGCCTGCCGCGAGCATCACGAGGGGGTCACTCAAGATCTCCAGCCCCTCGGGAAGATCGAGCCTGCCGCTCATCCCCATGTAGCCGAGCACCAATACCGCGGCGTAGAGGTTGATGCCGCTTGCCCAACCGGCTCCGAGACTCAGCGCCAAGGTCTGCGTGAGATTTTCCATGTTTCGGCCTCCAAAACCGAGAAATATCGGCAGTTGCGGCCGCCGGGCGGCGGTCCACTCCCATCTCGCTTCCTATTTTGCCATCAATGGCGATTTCATGTGATTCGCGAACCGGTTTCCGACAGCTCGCTCGGCGACAAAAGCGGAGGCGCTTGCAGACCGGGGGGTGCTATGATGCAGGAAATATTTGTCGGCGGAGATGTGCGATGAAACCTCTTCTCACCTTGTTGCTGATCGCCGCCCTCGCCTACGGTGCCTGGCCCCTGTATTCCATCTATCGCATCGATGACGCTCTAGGCAGCGGGGACCTCGAGGCACTCGAGGAAATGACAGACCTCGAGGCGGTGCGTGCCGAATTCAAGCGTCAGTGGGAATCCGCGATGCAGCGCACGGGCGGCTCACCGCAGCCCGGCGGCCTGGTGGGATGGCTGCAGAACAACCTGAACCAGTTGGGGGGACAGGCGGTGGACCAGGTCATCACCATGGAGTGGGTGCGGGAAGCTCTGCGAGACGCCGTGATTCGTGCCGCCGACAAGCCCCGGCCCTATTTCATCGGTAGCATAGATTTTGCCTTCTTCGAGTCCTATAACCGCTTTCTGATTCGCCTGGGCGACCTGGGGGAAGACCCAACCCATCTCGTCTTGAGGGTCGAGGACAAGATCTGGCGGATCAGCGGAATCTACCGCTGATGCCGACTCCCCGTGCGTATGGTTAGGTGTGCGATCAGGTCATAGAACGCGGCTCCGGCGGCCTCTTTTCGGGGATCTTCCAAGGGATGCGCAGGCGTAGGAACGGGCGTTCGATCATCAGGTAAGAGAGCGAGGAAACCGCGAGAATCAGGGCCAGTCCCGCCCAACCACGCAGTACCGGCGGCATATTCAGGGTCGTTACCAGGTGGATCACCGGCATGTGCCACAGGTAGGCACTGAAGCTGATGATGCCGAGAAAGCGGATTGGCGGCGCGGCGAGCAGTCGGCGCAGGATCCCGGTGCCGAGAAAGCAAAGTACGATAAATGCGGACCACAGGCTGCCGAATAGCAGAAAGTTCTGGTGAAAGCGATCGCTAGGCACCGGCTTGCCGAACACCCAGGCCGACACCTCGGGCACCAGTGCGAAGGCAACCAAGAGCAGCAAAAACGCGCCTACCTCTGCGCTGCGCCGCACCGCGGCAGAGCGCGTCCAGGGGCGCTCCAGCAGCCGCTGGTGCAGTAAGGCCGCAAACGAGCCCAGTAGAAAGATGGGTAGGTAGGGACCCAAGGCTACCGAATTGATGCCCGCATCCCGTGCTGGCCAGAGCCAGCCTTCGATCAGCAACAGGACAACCGCGAGCATTGCCGCGGAAGCGACCAGATTCCGCCTCAGGGGAACCACAAGCAGCAGGACCATAAACGGGAGAACAATGTAGTATTTGAACTCCACGGGAATGGTCCAGAATATGCTTTTCCCCTGTCGCAGCAACAAGTGCTGCTTCAATTCGGCGCCACTCAAGGGGATCACGTAGCCCCCGTCGGCAAATAGGTAGCTGACGACCAGTACCAGGGTGAACAGGGGAAAGATACGCAGGCAGCGGCGCACCGCGTAATTCAACCAGAGGCGGCGGTTCCCCAAGCCGTTCGCCGGCAGCCGCAGCAGCGGCAGCGAAAGCAGAAAGGCACTTAAGACAAAAAACAGAAACACGCCGTACTTCCCGCTGCCGAAGAAGCTGAGCCCGGGAATCGGATCGGCTCCCTCCATACCGAGATGGCTGAGCAATACGAAGAGGACGGCGACACCGCGCAATCCGTCCAGAAAATCGTACTGCATGTTTGCCGTGGACGACTTGCGGAAGAAATAGCGATCGACAATTGACATGGTTTGCGTGGTCGGAGGATCGCCGCCGGATTCCGAAAAGCGCTGTTCTCCTGCTCTGCCGGCCGCCACCGTATCAGCGGATGCCGCGGGTTTTTGCCGCAAGGAAGGGAGAAACCAGGGTAGTAAACAGCACCAGCAACCACAAATTGGCGTTGCCGGGGCTGTAGGCAGCTAGCAATCGATCCCAGGATGCGCCAAGCACGAAGTGACCGAACAGAAACTCGAAGGCCATGGTCACCACGAGCCAGAACCCGCCCACTTTCCAGGTGTCCGCCAGCGAAGCGATCGGCAACCAACGAACGGTGGTGAGGGTCATAAGAAAAATCAGTACGCTCAGCATCACCCCGCTCAGCGGAAACGCCATGCCGCGCCCGATCTGCGGCACCAGCCAGGCCTCGCGGATCACACCATTGAGGACCGCAACCAACATCAGCAGCAGCCACAACCCAAGGGAACTCAGTAGCAATCCGGCAAGACCCCGTATTCGGGCCATAACGCGCTCCTCCTGTTTCCGGAAAAGGCCAATCGATACAGCCCTTGTCGTCACCCAGCGCGAATGCTCCTATCGAATAACGCCGTTCTGGGTCGCACACGCTTCGACCGAGAAACCGATTAGAGACGGCACGGCAGGGATCCAACCGGTTCTCCGGGAGCGGCGAACCCCGCGCTGGCCGCCACAGGCGCGATCCCGAGCCGCGCTGCTGCGCGATGCCTGCGGGCTCGACCAACGGACCAGCTCGGATTCTAACCCGATCGCTCGGCGTTGAAACGGGTCAAATCGGATGGACGATCTCTGCAGCTCAAGATAGGCCACCCTCTGCTGCCGAGCGAGCCGGCTAACCAGGAACCACAGCGCGACCGGGGACGTTCCGATTTCGGCCAGTCGCGCCGCAATCCCGCCGTAGGCAACCCCCGGCAAGGCCATCCGGGCCATGCTCAACCGGGTCCGGGATGATCCGCGGTCCCGGGCCGGAAGATCGGTTCGGCGCGGCAAATGGATCAGTCGCGGGTCTCCGCCTCGCCTAACAGCCGGAACAGGACGCTCAAATAATCGTACGCCTGGAGGTAGATCCCCAGGCACTGAGACTCTCGGGGACCAGCGATGTTCAGCACCCGCGGGCATACCCGGCGCAGCCAGCGGGCGACCTGGTTCGGCGCTATCGGCTGCCGCAGATCCAACACCCGATAGCCCTTGTTCAGAGCGCGCGCCACCCGCAGTGTGTACGCAGTGCCTCCCTGGATCGAACCCGCACTGAGCACTAGGCTAAGGTCGGCGTCGCGCACGTTCCATCGGGTACGCTGGGAGTACAACGGTAGCGGTGTCTCGCGCAATGGATACGACTCCGACAGGCATCCGTCCTCCGCCATGCGCCCCTGCGGACACCAACCGCCACAAATCAAGCCCTGCGCCAGCGCCGCATCCAGCGCCGCTCGGTCTACTCCCGTCTGACCGCCGGAAAAGATCTTTGGCAAACACCGAACCGACATCGGATTCCAGGCGTAACCGTGCACGGACAAGTTCCATTCATCATGCTGATTACCACCGACTTTCAGCCTGTTCTCAACATTTGTCCAGTTGCTAACGGCATGGTCGTAACGAAGTATCCGGGGTGGGGTTGCAGGAGCTGCTGCGGCAGGGATACCGCAGTCGAGCTGCAGGGACGTATTCACGGGTATCCTACAACCCCGTACCGAATGCGCAAGCCGCGGACGCGCTAGTTCACCTAGGGAGCCTGGCTGAGTTTCAGCAGTGATCAGGTTCATCATGGAGGGACTCGCCACCGGTCATCGCCCGGCGGAGAAAGATTTTGCTGAGCATTAGCGACTGGTAAATCGCTAAAAATAGCCTGGTTGTCAATGGTACTCGGGAAGATTTTGGCCCGGGACGGCTTTCTCCGTCCGCGGTTAGCGCCTAGAATAAGAAATCGAGACGCAGGCGAGAGATTTCACACTCGGCAGCGGAGACAATCGGCGTGCAGCGCCTGTTGGGGAAAAGGAACGAGGGTAAATCGGTATTCAGCCCAGACATAAGAACAACACCTTCTGCTCTGATTCGAAAAGTGCAGGAGATCCGCGGCCTATCGCAACGACGCGAGTTGTGAGCGGGCACCGAAGAGAAGGCAGACATGAAACTATATACCCATTCCAGCAGCAACGCCGCCTATCATGTGCGCATCACCCTGAACTACAAACAGATCCCCTATGATCCCGAATATCTGCTGCTCGACGAAGCCACCGGGGAGCATCGAAACCCGGAGTATCTCGACCTGAACCCTTTGGGCATGGTGCCCACGCTGATCGATGGGCGCCGCGTCTATCGGCAATCCCTCGCGATCCTCGAGTACCTGGAGGAAGTCTACCCGCATCCCCCGATCCTCCCAGGCAGCAGCCGAGATCGGGAACGCATCCGAAGCCTCGCGCAGATCATCGTTACCCACACAGACCCCCTGACCAATGCACGGGTCAATGCCTTCCTCAGGAACGACCTGGGTATCGACAGCAAGGGGCGTAAAAAGTGGAACCGGACCTGGATCAGGAAAGGTCTGAGCGCCCTCGAGCACCAGATCGCGGGCAATCCCGCGACTTCCACATACTGCCATGGCGATCTGCCCACGTTGGCAGATATATGCCTGGTTCCGGTGGTCGCCTGCGCGACGGAGAAAGGGGAAGACGTCGAGCGCTACCCGACCATCACCCGCATCTACCAATCCTGCATGATGCTCAGCGCCTTCCGCACGGGCATGGAAGACGGTTAAGCTTCCGCCAAGCTAACCGGGCTCAGGGCTTGGCCACGATGACCCGCCGCGGATCGCTGGCGACAACCCGGTAATCAAATCCCGCGTGGTGTTCGAGCCTTCCCAAGAGGCGCCGATACATGACCGCAAAGGCCTTCGGCTGCGAGGCCCAGATCCGAAGAAACGCATCGACATTCGGAATCCACGCGTGGGGATCACGACTGATGCCGTACTCCATCTCCCCGCGGAAGCGCACCAAGGTCAAAGTGCGATCGAGATAGAAGGGCAACGAGTGCTGGTAAATACCAACGCTGTAGAACGCGGAGTCTTGCGTGGACAGCCCTGCCATCTGATCGACCAAAGATCGCGCGGAATACGCCGGCGAGAGGTGTTGTGCTCCAAACAGCAGGAACTGCGTGCCCAACAGCCAACAGGCGCTCTGCACCAGTACGGAGTGCCACTTGAAACCGCGCCGGATAGACAACCAGGCAACCAAGCCGCCCAAGATCAGCACCCCGAAGCTCGCGGTCAGCCAGGGCACGAAGAGAGCCAGCATCTCCGGCGTGACCCCTTTCGCCCGATGCACGCCAAGAAAGGCCACGGCGCCGACGCCGCACAGCCCGGCAAGCAAGGAGAGCTGGGCGCCGAGCCGCGCCTCCCCCACTCCACCACCTGCCAGCCGAATACCGATCAGCAGCGAGAAAGCGGGAAACACGGGAAGCAGGTAGCTGACCAGCTTGGAACTCGACGCGGAAAAGAAAAGGAAGATGAAGGCCACCCACAGCCAAAGGAAGGAGACCGGATCGAACTGCCCGCGGGTTACCCACAGGCGTCGTGCTCCGCTCAACAGCTCGCGCACCGCCGGGGCGATCCAGGGGAGAACGCCAAATAGCAATAGCGGAACGAAATACCACCAGGGTTCGTAGCGGTCGTGCATCTCCGTCAGATAACGGTGGAAATGTTCCTGGAGGAAAAAGAAACGCGGGAAGTCCGGGTTGCGCAGCGAGACGAGGACGAACCAGGGAGCGGCTACCAGCAGAAACAGGAAGATGCCGGAGACGAGATACAGGCGTCGCCATAGACCCCACTCCCGGCGCAGTAGGCTGTAGACAACCAGTACCGCGCCAGGCAGCACCAGACCGATTAGCCCCTTGCTCAATACCGCCAACGCCACGGCGATCCAGCTCAGGGACATCCAGAAACGCCGGTGCCGGGATTCCAGTCCGTCCCTCTGGGCGAGCAGGAACCCGCACAGGCTGAGGTTCATAAAGAACGCCAGCCCCATATCCAGGCTATTGAAGTTCCCGAGCGCAATGAAGTACCAAGAACCGGCCAGGACCATCGCCGAGTAAGCCCCGGCTTCTCGGCCGAAGAGACGAGTGCCCGCATACCATACGAGAACGACGCTTAGAAAACCGCAGATTGCGGTCCACAGGCGCGCGGTCCAATTGTGCTGACCGAACGCCCGATAGCTCAGGGCGGTCATCCAGTACTGAAGCGGCGGCTTTTCGAAATAGACGAAGCCGTTGAGCCGCGGTGTCACCCAATCTCCGGTCGCGAGCATCTCGCGCGGGATCTCCGCGTATCGGCCTTCGTCTGTCTTGAACAGGTCCCGGTGCTCGATATTGGCGAACCAGAGGATCGCAAACGCCAGCCAGATCAGAACACCTTTTCCCAGGGGCTCGCTGCTCATAGCTTGGCCGCGATGGGTCCGCCCTGTAGCGCGAGGTAGCCCGATCGGCCGGCCACTTCTCCCCAACAGATCTCATGCCGCGGCAAGCGAGTCAGGTCGAGGCCGGCCAAGCGGTCTTCCATCGCGAGCAGGCTTTGTTGCGCACGCTTCCAAAGCACAAGCAAACGCTCCATGACCGGCAGCAGCTTCATCCCTTCGAGCTCCGCATGCAGGGTATGCACATGACCGGCGGGGAGCGGAACTTCACTTTTCCGAAACAGATGCTCGGCCACGTTACGCTCGTCGATACCGGCGCGACCGATCAGCTCATCCAGGGTGGGCAAAGTCGTGGGTAGCTGCGGACAATCTGCCTGCGTTCCCTGCATTGCAGGATAGAAAGGAGCGTGCCCACGCACATCGCTGGCGTAGGCAAAGCCAAGTTCTTGTTCCAGCACCAAGGTGTGGGGGTTCAGCTGCCATCCCGCGGCCCCGTGCACCCGGGCCGAGCGCCCGAACACCTCGCCGAAGGCAGCGACCGCGCGGGTCATCTCCCGGCGGGTCCATTGCTCGCCTTGACCCGATACATGATCCTGCCAGCGGACATGGTCGTAACAATGAATCCCGACCTCGTGTCCTGCGGCGGCCACCGCACGCATGATCGCGCCCGCACGCTTGCCGATGTGGGGTCCGGGGAGCAGGGTCCCGTAGAGCAGGGTACGGATCCCGTAATGCCGGGTAACGGACGTGCGGCGCACCTTGGACAGAAACCCGCGGCGGAACACCCGCCGCAAGGCCCGGCCGGTGTGGTCGGGACCAAGGCTGAACAAGAACGTGGCTCGGACCTGGTGGCGGTCGAACAGACGTAACAACCCTGGCACCCCTTCCAGCGTTCCGCGCAGCGTATCCACGTCTACTTTTAGAGCGATGGACACGGCGGGCTCACCTGCGATCGTCGATCAGGGCACGGGCATTGGCCACCTCGTGGCGGTACGCTTGGAAGATGTTTCTCAGAGCATCTCGGAGCGCGATCTCCGGTTCCCAATCCAATTCCTGCCGCGTGTTCTCGATCCAGGGGACGCGCGTTTCAATATCTTGATAGCCCTCCCCGTAATATTGACCCGAAGCTACCTCGACCAATTCCACCCGGTCCGCCCCTGGCTTGTACTCCGGGAACTCGCGGGCGATCTCGAGCATTAGGTTTGCCAGCTCGCGTACCGAGACATCGTTGGCCGGATTGCCGATATTGTAGATCTTCTTGCTTGCGCGCCCGTCTCGGTTCTCGATGATTCGCATCAAGGCAGTCACCCCATCGGAGATATCCGTGAAACTGCGGCGTTGGTGGCCTCCATCCACCAGCTGGATCGGTTCGCCCCGCGCGATGTGTCCGAGGAATTGTGTAACGACGCGGGAACTGCCCTCCTTCGGCGTATGCAGACTGTCTAACCCGGGCCCAATCCAGTTGAACGGACGAAACAACGTATAGTCGAACCCTTGCTGCTGACCGTAGGCGCAGATCACCCGATCCATCAATTGCTTGGCGCAAGAATAGATCCAACGCGACTTGGTGAGCGGCCCGAGCACCAGATTGGAACTGTAGGGATGAAACTCCGCATCGCCACACATCCCGTAGACCTCCGAAGTGGAGGGGAACAGCACACGTTTTCCATAGCGGACGCAGGCACGTACGATGGGAAGATTCGCCTCGAAGTCGAGTTCAAAAACCGCTAGTGGATTGCTCACATAGGTAGCAGGAGTCGCGATCGCCACCAGAGGCAGGATGACATTACATTTTTTGATGTGGTACTCGACCCACTCGTGATTGATCGTGATGTCACCCTCGAAGAAATGGAACCTTTCGTGTTCAAGCAGAGCCCGAACGCGGTCGCTCTGCATGTCCATGCCGAAAACTTCCCAATCCGTCGCCGCCATGATGCGGTGCGACAAATGATGTCCGATAAAGCCGTTGACTCCAAGGATTAACAGATTCATTTCTTCCCGATATGGATATTGTCGAAAGTGGTTGGTAAATCTTGCTCCGAGCTGCCGAAGACCTCTCTGAAGCGGCTCTCGTCGAGTACGATACCGTCCGCCGCAAGGCGTGTCAGACACAGTCTTTCGCCGTCCACACAGTCGGCGTAGCAGCGCCCCGCGGCCCAATACAGCCTTGGTCCAGACGCTTTCGCCCGATCCTGCCGATAGTAACTGCCCAACACCTGGATGCGCCGCTGTCGATGCTCGAAGAAGGCCCCCGGATAGGGTGGCGCGACCGCGCGGATCAGATTGTGAACCTCCCAAGCGGGCCGGGTCCAATCAATCCGCCCATCCTCGGGGCTGCGGCCTCCGAAATAACTCCCGCTAGATAGATTCAACGGGCGCAATACGGCGCTGCCGTCGAGTAATCTCGGTACGCTGCGCAAGATCACGCACTCCGCCGCGCAGGTAACCTTCTGCATTACATCGTTTGCCGTGTCGTTTCGCAGGATCGCCACCGCCTGCTGATCCACCAGATCCCCAGCGTCGGGCTTGGTTTCCATGCGGTGCAGACTGGCGCCAGTTTCCGCCTCGCCGTGCAGAATCGCCCAATTTACCGGGACCCGACCCCGATATTTCGGCAACAGCGAGCCGTGGAGGTTGTACCCTCCACCGCTCGGGATGGCGAGAATCTCGTCGCCGAGCATCTGCCGGTAGTAGAATGAGAATAGAAAATCGGGCGAACACTCGCGAAGCCTGCGGATCACCTGAGGCTGATTGACTTGCCGGGGCTGGATGACAGGAATCCCCTGCCAGGCGGCGAGTTGCGCAACACTGGCAAACCAAATATTCTCCCGCGGGCTATCTTCGTGCGTAACCACCAGCGGCACCTCTACTCCGAGGTCCAGCAGCGCCGAAAGTCCGCGCACGCCAACGTTATGGTAGGCGAAGACGACCGCTGAGGCACGCGCCGGGTTCACTACTCGCGCTCCTTTCTTAGTCCGTGTCGCGCACGTCGTCCTCGGTCCCGAGCACGGCGCGCACCAGGTAACGCGGGCGCTGCCGGACCTCAACGTAGATCCGGCCGACATACTCACCCAACAGACCGATGCCGAACAATACGATACCGAGCAAGAAGAACGCGATGGCGAAAAGAGTAAAGACACCCTCGACCTCGGGGCCCAACACCAAGCGGCGAATCACCAGATAAACGACAAAAAGTATCGAAAGAAAGGAAACCAGGAACCCAGCCACGGAAAAGATCTGCAGCGGGGCAATGGAGAAGCCGGTCATCAAATCAAAGTTAAGATGAATAAGCTTGTAGAGAGGATATTTCGAAACTCCCGCCGCCCGCTCCTCGTGCTCGACCACGATCTCTTTCGGGTTTCCGGCATACAAGTAGGCCAGGGCGGGAATGAAGGTCAAGGACTCACGTGAGTCGAGGATCGCAGAAATGATCCCACGCTCGTAGGCCCGAAGCATACACCCTTGATCCGTCATGCGGATGTTGGTGATGCGCTCGCGCAGAGCGTTCATCCAACGTGACGCCCAACGCCGCCACAGGCTGTCCCTCCGCTTGCGGCGAATCGTCCCCACATAATCGTGCCCCTGATCCATCTGCGCAAGCAATCGCGGGATCTCTTCCGGCGGGTTCTGCAAGTCCGCATCCAGGGTCACCACCTGGTCTCCCCGTGCATAGCTGAATCCCGCCAGCAGCGCGGCATGTTGACCCGCATTGGCGCGCAAGAAGACGACCCGAGTGCATTCCGAACGCTTTTCGTACTGATCGCGCAACAATGAGGCTGACTGATCGCAGCTGCCGTCGTCGACGAAGACGATCTCGTAGCTTCGATCCAAAGCATCGAGAACCGGATACAATCGTGCGAACAATCCAGGTAACACCGCCTGCTCGTTGTACACGGGTACCACCACCGATACCCGGGGTAGCTCGCTGCTCTGCAGATCGGTCACGGGGGCGCCCCGTGCAGCAACTCCTCGAACAATCCACAAACCTGCTCGACATCGCTTTCCTGCATCGCGGGAAACAGCGGCAGGGTAAGCGTCTGCGCAGCGATTCGTTCCGCGACCGGGAAATCTCCCTCGCTATAGCCCAGCCGCCGATAGAGAGAGAACAGATGCATGGCAGGGTAATGCACACCCAAGATCACCCCCCGCTCGCGGAACCACTGCATGACCGCATGCCGGGTCGTAGGCAGCGCCAGAAAATCCAGGCAAACGCAGAACATATGCCAGCTGTGTCCCTCTACATCCGCGGGAAGCAGCAACCTTTCGTCCCTGGGCAATCGACGCAGATAGGCCCGTGCCAAATCGCGCCGCTTGCGATTGAAATCATCCAACTTCGCAAGCTGGACCAAGCCCAATGCGGCGCCGACATCAGGGAGGTTCATCTTGCCCCCCCATTCCCGCACATCGATTTCCCCGTTGGCAAAGCGCTCGATTCCGTGGAAACGGATCCGCTCCAAGCGCTGCAAGAGATCAGGGTCGGCACTAGCGACGGCTCCACCCTCAATCGTGGTGATGTTCTTGTTCGGGTGAAAGCTGAAACAGACGGGGTTACCCGAGGAGCCGATGCGTCCTGCTGCGTAGTCGGAGCCGATCGCCTGCGCAGCGTCTTCGATCAGCACCAGGTGGTTTGCCGCCGAGAGCTCGCGGATTGCAGCAAGATCAGCCGCCAACCCAGCGAAGTGGACAGGCATCAATACTCGGGTTTGCGATGAGATGGCGGACTCCGCCGATGCCGGGTCCAGATTGCGCGAGAGCAGTTCGACGTCCGCGAACACCGGTCTTGCACCGACACGCACGACTACATTCGCGGTGGCGACGAAGCTCATCGCTGGCAAGACAACTTCGTCTCCTGAGCCGATCCCGCAAGCGAGTAAAGACGCCTCTAGGGCGCTGGTAGCGGAATTGAACACCCGAGCCTCGATCCCGCCGCCGATGTATTCCGCCAGCGCCCGTTCGAATTCCTCTGCCTTGGGCCCCGTAGTGATCCATCCGGACGCCAGCACCTCCGCCACTGCGCGCATCTCATCCTCGCTGATGCTGGGCTTGCTAAAGGGCAACATGCGAAGCTACGCCCTGGCCAGAACGAATACGCCGAGCATGATGATGCCGATCCCCAGCACCCGATTCGCCGTCATCGCTTCTCCGAACAAAGACCAGGCGGCAAGTGCGTTCACGATATAGCCGATAGACAGCATAGGATAAGCCACGCTGACATCGACCCGGGACAGTGCCAGGATCCAGACGACGACGCTGATCCCGTAGCAAAACAACCCAACCCAGAGCCAGGGCTCGACCATCAGCCGCATTGCGGTCGGGGCGGATGCCGCCCAGCTCAACTCGATCGCCCCCATGTCATTCACGCTCGCCTTCAGCGCGAGCTGACCAATCGCATTCAACAGCACCCCGACGAGAATCAGAGAAAAACTGAGCACACTCATGAGCGATACCCCCGGTGCACCCGAGCTGCGGAGCACCCGACACGCACGGGCGGGAGCAAGCAGGCGGGCTTGCAGATTGCGCCGTACCCGCCCTCGCCGTAGTAACGCGGGTACCGCGCGTGTAGGTCAGGGGCGAGGCGCGGCCTCACCCCCCTGAAACCTTTATTGGATTTCCTGCGCCGGTTTCGCCGCGGCTGGCGGCCGAGCATATCGTTGCGGATAGCGGCTGTGAGGTCCGTACGCCCCCCCCGAATAGGGGTAACCCGGATAAGCGTAGCTGCCGGGACGCGTCTGCGACCTTGGGTAGTAATAGGGATAGGGGCGGGGTGCTGCGCGCCGCGCGACCGACGGATCAGACGGCGGCGCCGGCGCGTCCTGTACTGCTTCACGCTCCATCGCCTCGAGTTCTTCCAACAGCGCGGGGATTTCGGCCTCGGCTGCCGACTGAGGAGCGACCGGCACAGCGGCTTCCGCTGCCTCCACCGGCAAGGCGATCTGCGCTGACGATGATTGCACGCCAGTGAGCGATTCGGTACCGGTATTGGGATCCGTCTCCGCCGCTTGCGCCTCGCCGGCCGCGGCGCCCTGTTCCGAGATCTCCGCAGCCGCTGCCGGCTCGTCCGCGGGAGCGCTTTCCACGGCCGTGCTGGTTGCTTCCACAACCTCAATTTCCACCACCTCGGTCTCCATGCGTGGCGCTTGCGATTCCGCCGCCGCAGGGGGCGGGCTAACCTGTATCGCCGGCTCGGACTTCACCTCTGGGGGAGACAAAGGGGCTGTGCTCTCCTGCGCAGCCGCTTCGTGCTGCGGAACGGCTGCGGGTGCCTGAACTTGGCCCTCAGGTGCCGGGTGATGAGCAACGGAACGGATATAAAGATAACCAGCGACGATCACAGCGATCGCTACGATCACCTTGAACCAGAACCCACCGCTGCTTGGCGCTGCCGCAGGCGGCGTGGACGCCTGCGCTGCTGCAGGGGCCGCTTTCGCCGGAGCAGCAACCGGCGGCGCATCAGCCTGGGGTCGCGGCGGCGGAGTCTTCTCCACAGCAGCAGCCTGTTGCGGGACCGCCGTTGCAGGCGCAGTCGCAGGCGACGCGGCTGGCGCGGCTTGGGCCGGAGCTGCGGCTTTTGCCGCGGCCTTTTTTGGCGTCTTCTTGGCGACCCTTTTTTTGCTCGTCTTCTTTGCGGCTGTCTTCTTCGCTGGTTTCGGCGCCGGCTCCGCACCCACGTCGGGCTTCGAGTCGTTGTTTCCGGCGACGGATTTTTCTTCGCTATCGGCCATGCTCTTTTCTCCTTATCGCTGCTCTCATTCGGCGGCAAGGCTTCGGGTAAACTCAGTGTCTCGAGTTAGCAATCCCCCGCTGGGCCGTCGACGAAAAACTTCGCCATAAATGCTAACACAGCTTGGCGCAGATACCAGGCATCAGCCGTCACTCCAACAAACCCGCATACACCCAAACCAGCCGTTGAGAATCAGGCAGCGCGACCAAGACCCAATCGCCGTTCCGCCCTAGCTCCAGCACCGCGGTTCCGGCCGCCAGTTCCATCAGGACCTGGTGTTGCTTACCGGGCCCCTCCCTGGCATTGGTCCGATCGCCGGCGATGCTGCGGGTTTCTCCCAGCCATGCTGCCTGGAGCAGATCCGGGAGGGCGGCTCGTGCGGCGTCGGAGTTCTCCATCAACCTACTGCGCAGAATGTGTTGCGCTTCGTCGTGACCCTGATCTGCGGCCGCGCGATACCAGTGCACCGCCAAAGCATCGTCCTTCGCGACCCCTTCACCGGTGCTGTATACATGGCCCAGAGCAAACTGCGCCTCCGCATGACCGCTAGCCGCGGCCCGTTGCCACCAGTCGGCCGCCGCTAGCGGGTCGACGCGCAGTCCGTAACCGTTGGCGTACAACCAACCGACATAATATTGCGCCTCTGCATCCCCCCGCTCGGCCAACGGGCGCCACAGACAGTAGGCCTCTGCATAGTCGCCATGCTCCAGTGCCTGGAGTCCACGCTCGAACGATTGCGCCCCGTTCGGCTCGCAGGCCGCGACGAGCAGCACGGTGAGCAGTAGAAGGAAGCGAACGGTCGGCGCTGCTGTTAAGCGCAGTATGCCAAACGCCCGATTGTGAGAATGATCCACCGGTGATATCTGCAATCTTTGAACTTAGCCCCACTCCGGGTAATTCCGCATAGACGCATGGGCGATGAGGTTCTTCTTTTGGTGACCACCCAGGGGGCAAATCCTCCAGCTCGGCGCCTTGACGGTCGCCGGGACCCTGTTCAGCCGATCTCGGTCACCCGCTCGATCAGCCGCGCCACGGAGACCATCGCAGGCGCCAGAATGCGCTCGATTTCTTGCATCGAGATCGCGCTTCCACCGCACCCCGCCGCCCAGTTGGCTACCACAGCGCAGCAGGCATAACACAGGCCCAATTCCTTCGCCAGGGCCGCTTCCGGCATGCCGGTCATGCCGACCATGTCGCAGCCGTCTCTGCGCATGCGGCGGATCTCTGCCGCAGTCTCCAGCCGCGGCCCCTGCGTCGCACCGTAGGTGCCATCCACGGCGACCGCCAATCCGACGTCGCCAGCGGCCCGCAAAAGGACGGCGCGCAGCTCTGCACAATACGGATGAGTGAAGTCAATATGCTCAACCGGGTCGCCGCCAGCGTCGAAAAATGTGTGCTCCCTGGCCCAAGTGTAGTCGATAATCTGGTCGGGTACGGCCAGTCGTCCGGGCGCTAGATCGCGTCGAATGCCACCTACGGCGGCGATCGCCAACAAGGTTCTCGCCCCGCTCTGACGTAGCGCCCAAAGGTTGGCGCGGTAATTGATTCGGTGCGGTGGAATTTGATGCTTCTCCCCGTGGCGCGGCAGGAAGATCACTTCCTGCCCGCTGCACCTGCCGTGGATCAGTGGCGCAGAAACCGATCCGTAGGGTGTGTCCACCACTTGCCTGCGGGTGATTTCCAAGCTCTCCAAGCGATCGAGCCCGGTCCCCCCAATGATGGCAATCGGGCCCACGCTGTTCTGGCGGCGGGTCGTGCTGGTCAATTCTGATTCAGTCATTGTGCTATTGCTTTCACCGGGTCAAGACTGCTCCACCAAACATGACATAGGGACTTGCGCTATTGATCGACCCGGGTTCCCTGCACGCCCCAGAGACGCCATAGCCTCTTGTGCCCCTCCATTGCCGCGCTCAGAAGCAGCGCCCAACCCAGCAGGTCCAGCCAATGTTCCGCGCTTACCGGCTGCAGTTCGAGGATGGCGTCCAATCCCGGGGTATGCATCGCAAGAATGTGCACGCCTTGGGCGATTGCGGTACCGAACAGGAGCAGCGGGTTGCGTAACGGATTGTGCGAAAAGATCGATAAGACTTCGGATCGACTATTGAAGACATGCAGGTTCTCGAACAATACCATCAATAGAAGCGTGCTGTTGCGCGCCGCCGCAACCTCCATGCCGGCA
>JAHEIA010000279.1 GCA_024639625.1 Chromatiales bacterium | reverse complement strand
GCTGCCGGCCTCTGCCTCCCGATACTGTAGTACGGCCTGGCTGACGTAACAGCTATAGCGGCGCTACCCTCTATGGGTCTGTGTGGCACTCATTGCGTTACCACGGTCGTCGAACACAAGACCGGCGAGCAGCGAGCGACTCTTGGTGTTTTCTCGCGTCCGTTTGGCATGTTGATTTCGAGCCAGCTGGTCTTGGGCCTGTGTCCATAGCGCTTCGTCGACAATGGCCTGGTGCAGACCTTGATAGCGCTTTTCGCGGTGACGGATTTTCCCCACGTACAGTGGATTGCGGAGAAGGGCGTATAGCGCCCCGCGGCTGAATTTCACATTCCCAAGCTGCTTTCCATGGCGTGGTTTGCTCCGGTACCCCTCCGTGTCGAGTTCCACTTTCAGCGCACGGACTATCACGCTGGACCAGAGATCGCCGGTCAGGTCAGTAACCCCATCGGGGCAAATGCCTTGCCGGTTGGCTATGATATACCTTTGAGATGGGGCTGCACCCTATCGGCAGGAGCGCGGCCATTGAGTAAATTGATCAGCCGTCGCAGGTCAGGTCTGCCAACGACTGGCAGCAAACGTGCCTTCCACGAGGCCCGGTCACTCTGGGTGTGCCTCTGGTTCCGCCGGGGCGCCGAAGCCCTGAATCGGGTCCCGAAGGCTCTCGAGAAATCCCGAGAGCTTGCAGTCGATCTCCGAGCCACCAACCGGCGTCCCCCCCTGGCAGCACCCAGATTCCTTTTCATTGGCATGCTTGCCCTGGCATTCCTGGCGTCGGTGTCGGCCACTGCAGCTTCCGAGGAAGACGCCTCCAAACGTATCGCCCTGGTCATCGGCAACAGCAACTACAAGACCGTTCCGGTGCTGCTCAATCCGCGGCGCGATGCCAGCGCCATCGCGGACTCGCTGGAGCGCCTGGGATTCGAGGTCCGACGCGTGCTCGACGGGGATCAGGCGGACTTCGATAAAGCCCTCCAGGCTTTTGCCGCGGATCGGCGCAGCGCCGATATCGCCCTCTTCTACTTCGCCGGTCATGGCATTCAGATCAATGGGGAAAACTATCTCCTGCCGGTGTCTATCAAGGCGCCGAAGGTCGAGGCCCTCCTGGAGCAGAGCCTGGGCCTTAACGATGTTAGAGCCGATATGCAGCGTGCTGACCCCGGGCTGACGATCATCTTCCTGGATTCTTGTCGCGACAATCCTTTCGGTCCGGTTTTGACGCAGCGAACCGGCGAGACCGTGACCCCCATCAGCATCGGGAAGGGCCTGGCCAAGGTGAGCGGCGCCGCCGGCATGCTGATCGCCTACGCTACCCAGCCGGGGGAAGTCGCCTACGACGGTTTCGGTGAGCACAGCCCCTTTACCGAATCCCTGCTCGCCCATCTGGAAAAACCCGGGCTTGAGATTCGCCTCATGCTTGGACGGGTTCGCGAGCAGGTGGTCGAGGAAACCCAGGGCGGTCAGGTCCCCTGGGTCGAAGAGGCCGTGCTGGGTGAGTTCTACTTCTCTGAGCGGCCGGACATTCAGAAAGCCGCGATCGATGCCGCGGACGGTTACGATCTCGCATTCTGGCGCAGCATCTCGCGCAGCAGCGATGTCCGCGACTTCGAGGCTTACCTGACAAAATTTCCCGATGGCGCCTTCGCCCTGCTTGCCGACAACCGTCTGAAAGCACTGAAGGTCGCAAGTTATGGCTCAGATGCGGAAGCGGCCAAGATCGACCCGGCTCCGCTCTCGGACGAGATCTGGCGCCAGGTCAAGAACTCACTTTTCTGGCTTGGCTATTACAACGGAAACCTGGGCAGTGCTCAGGACCCGCGCGTTTCCTTTGCCATCAGGGCCTTTCAGAGCGCGTTCGGCACGGTTCCAAACGGCAATCTGACCAAGGCTCAGGTCAAACAGCTTCACTACGCGGCCGCCAACTCGCTTATTTCTACCGGCGAACGGCTCGCCGACCAGATCGTATTCAAAAGAGCCAGGCTCCGGGGTGTCGAGCGCGGCATATCGGAGATAGCGCTGCCGGCCTATCGGGAGCTCGTTCAGCGTGTCGCCGACAAAGAGGACGGCACGCAGATCCTCGCCGAAGCGAAGGCGCAAGTCGATGCCATGCAAAGCAAGCTCGAGGCGCTCAGGCGCCAATCCGAGCAGGCCGAGCAGCAGTACTTCACGCTCGTTGCAGCTGCGGGGTCAGGCTACGCGGAATACATGATGGCCGCACGTCGCAGCCATGTCCGGGCCGGCGGCACGGAAGGATCCAATCTGGAGGCATCCGAAACTCGGCGCCAGGTCTTCCTGCGACATGCGCTAGAGTACGCAAAGGGGGGGAGAATCGATGAAGACCGTTGGATTAAAGAAATTAGCTGATTCCGGGTCCCGGTGGCACCCACTTGCAGGGTCCAGACACCTGGCGCTCTGCATCTTGACGGCCGTCGTACTGGCCCTCGCAGGCTGTGCGTCGACCACCGATCCCGACGCCATATCGCCCTATCAGGAGACCGCAGCAAAACGCGACCTCGTCGATGGGGCGATAAACCTGAATGAGCCTCTGGTCACCGAATCTGAAGGGACCCTTATGGGCGGCCTACTGGGCGGCTTGCTCGGCTCGGCCGTGGACGACAACTCCTCCTACGGTGTCAGCATTCACCTCGGCGCGCTCGGCGGCAGCCTCGCCGGTCGATATGTCGCTGCGAAGCAGAAAGAGTTTAGCGAAGAGGTCGAAGTAGTCGAGGCGATCACCCGGGATGTCCAGGGCAAGAATGAGCACGCCACCCGCACCGTCAAGGCAATGGAGGTGGTGATCGCCGAGGACAGGGTCCGCCTCGATCAGATTCGGAAGGCTCGGGCCGACGGTAAGATCAGCGAAAACCGGCTGACCGAGGAGGTCGCATTCGCCGAACGCGATCTCGAGACCATGCGTCAGGCGCGTGACGCTGCCGAGGGGCATCTCAAGACCTTCGTCGCGGCGCGTTCGCTGGTGCTCGAGGACAGCAAGGCGGACGACCTCGAACAGAAGCCGGAGGTGGCGTCTCTGGACGTCGAAATCGAAGCGCTTCGCGCGCGGATCAGAACGATGAATGACCTCGTCGACGAGCTCTCGGGAGCCACCTGAGGGCATGGGCTATGTGGCAATGGCAGGCGCTTCAGCCAGGCGCACAGGCTTCGCCTTGTGCGCCCTATCGCTGCTTCTCGGCTGCGAGACCAGCCGGGATCCTCGAAGCGGCGGCTTTGTCGATGGTGTGGTGAACCTCTCGACTGGTGGCTACGAAGAGTACACCGGGGAGCGCCGAGTGGAGCAGGACGCCGCCGAGGAAGAAGCGAGACTGCTGGAAGCCCGAGCCGCGAAGATCGAGGCCGAGCGACAAGAGCTCGACCGCGAACTGGAGAGCGCCGCTCAAGAGCTCAGCGCCCTGCAAGACAGCCTCGGCAAGCTAAGGGCCAAGCTCGCCGCAACCAACACGGCCAAGGCGGCCGCGCAGGCCCGCCTGACGGAGGCCGAGGCCCGAGCGAAGCAGGCCGCGAAGCGTTTGACCCTGCTTCGCGGGGAGCCCGACTATTCGATCGTCTCGCGGCAAACCGAGGTCAAGGAACTGAAAGGGCTGATCAGCAGCGTTGCGCTCATGGTCAGCGAGCTTTCCGAATAGGTTTCGGCCTCACCACGACAGCCGCCGAACTGGCGCGACAGGCCGTCGATCGTGCAGGCACGTCGAGTGACAATCTCTCCCTTCTGATCGCGCGTCCGGTTGCCGTTACGCACAACGGCTGGTGGCAGCGAATATTCCCGGGCAGTTGTTGATCCGATGCCGGCCGCTCTGCAATCACCAAAGACCGATGCAAGTACAAGCGTGTCTTTGATCTCGTGAAACATTTCGGGACATCCAAATCCCCTAAATGGACTCTATCTTCGACAGCCCATTGTTTCCCGAGCCGCCCTGCGGTCCCTGCGACTCCATACTTCCTCGTTGGGAAGCATTCCGTCACAGGACCCACAATGGCTGGACGCCGCGTTTGAATGCGAGCTTTGCTCCCCCTCTAGCGCTTAGCGCACGACGGGTAAGCAGTCTCGCCTCGCGCCTACCCGGGACTACCCACCTTCGCTTCGCTTTCCGTGGCGGGCAGTGACTGGGGAAAAAAGCAAAAAATTTCGTACTTCCAGGTCTTTGTCGAAGGATCGGTGGATGTGACATTTTGCACAAAATCAGGGCGAACTCTGACACCGGACCTGAAAGGGCACTGATCTAGACTTACTGCATCTGGAGACAACAACGGCAAGCGGGCCGGGTCACCGGAAAGCGAGTCCGAGAATATATAAGAGGAGATAGAGACATGTATATGAAAGGTAACAAACTCTGGTTGGTACCCGCACTGCTTCTTGGCACCAGCACGGTCTACGCCGGCAGCGGTGTACGCATGTATGAACATGGTGAGGTCCCGCAGGCGAGTGAGGTCGCGGACATCCTGACCGGCGGCACGCAGACCATGTCGCGACCGAGGACGCGCGGAATCAGCCTCGATAACTCTTCGCATGGCGACAAGCGCATGAAGAAACACCTTGCGACGGTCGCCGAGCCGAAAGACACCGCGATCGGATTGCCGGTCGAGTTCGCGTTCAACTCGGCCGAGATAGCACCGGCCTACAAGAAGCAGCTGGACGCGGTCGCCGAGGGCATCAAGATGGCCAAGGGTGTATCCGTGGTCGTCGAGGGTCATACCGACGCACATGGCTCCGAGGCGTACAACGAGCATCTCTCGGTCAAGCGTGCTGAGGCGGTCCGTGGTTATCTGGTCAAACAGCACGGCATCGGTGCCAACATGCTGGTGATCAGAGGTTACGGCGAATCTCAGCCGATCAATTCGGACAACCCCTTTGCATCGAAGAACCGCCGCGTGCAGTTCCGTGCAGTGAACTGAAGCGGTCCGGACCGGGGCTGTCGCCCCGGTGGGCTGAAGATTTAGGAGATCGAAAGATGACCAAG
>JAHEIA010000278.1 GCA_024639625.1 Chromatiales bacterium | reverse complement strand
CGCGTTAGGTAGAGCCCCTTGAGCCGGGTCAGACGGCCCACGTCGGCGAGCCCGGTGTCTGTGATGCGCGTCCCCTTGAGATCGAGGATCTCCAGGTTGCGCAGGCCGGTCAGGAGCTTCAGACCCTCGTCTGTGATCTCGGTGTGATCGAGATGCAGTTCCTGCAGATGGGTCAGGGGCAGCAGGTGGCGCAGACCGGCGTCGCCCACCTTGGTTTCCGCGAGGGAGAGAAAACGCAGGTCGTGCAGGCTCGACAGCAGGCTCTCCAGCTCGCGGTCACTGATCTGGGTCGAGAGCAGGTCCAGCTTCTGGCCGGTTTGTAGGCGCGGCCATTCGAGTATGGTGCCTAGCACGCGGAGCACGTCCTCGGCGGACCGGTTCACGTCCGCCAGCTGTTGGTCGATGTGCGTCCCCGGCGCACCGGGCTTGGTGGCCGACTCCCTGATCGAGGCGCTGGTACCGGCGATCTGCGCCAGTGATGCGCTGGCCTCCCGGCCGAGATTCGAGAGAAACTTGTCCTTGGCGTCGTTGAGCTCCTGGAGCTCGCTGCGTGCCTGCTCCAACGCGGCTAGGTGCTGTCGTTGCTCCCGACTGAGCCACAAAATGCGCAGGTGCGTCGTCACACGGGCGTGCACCTCCGGCTGCTTGACCGGTTTGGTGATGTAATCTACGCCGCCGGCCGCAAAGCCTCGGGCTAGATCTTCGACGTCGGTCTTGGCTGTGACGAAGATAACGGGAATGTCGACCAACGAGGCGTCTTGCTTGAACCGCCGGCAGGTCTCGAAACCGTCTAGCTCAGGCATCATCACGTCGAGCAGCACCAAGTCCGGCAGGACGGAACCCGCGATGCTCAGGGCCTTGGCGCCGCTGGTGGCGAAGAAGATCTGATGGCCGAGGGGCGCCAGCATCTCCCGCAGCAGATCGAGATTCGCGGTCTTGTCGTCGACGATCAGGATCTTCGACTGTGTCGCTTCGACGGGATCGGGCATTACTTTGGTCTCTCCTTCGCGCCGCGCCGGGCGGGCGCACTCAATTTCACGGCCAAGCCGATAACATACCCAACCCGGCTCGGCGTGAGAAGCCAAAAAAAATTGGCGGCCGCTGTCGTGCCCTGAGATTTGTATCTCCCCAGTGCGCATCGCGTATGATGTGACGAAGGCAAGATATGCGGGACCGGCTAGCATTGCATGGGGTTCCCGCTTTCCAGGCTGATCGAGAGCGAGGGGGTGGATGGGTAAGGCGCGCAAACTGGCCACGGCCGTGCTGATCGCGGCGCTACTGCTGGCCATGTTGGGATTGGATCTCGTTCTACCGCCCGGGGTAATTCATGGCATACCCTACGTCGTGCTCATCTCCATCAGCTACTCGCTGCCCTGGAGGCATGCGCCGGCGGTCCTGGCCGCAGTCGGGACCCTGCTCCTGCTCGTCGGCTACGTCTACTCAGACGCCGGTGTCGATACGAGGGCATTGCTGCTCAATGTCGGTCTGCAAGCTGCGGTGCTCTGGGTCACCGCCTTCTTGGTCCTGCGCTACCGGGGATCGTCGCGCTCATTGGAGGACCGCGAGCAGCGACTGCGGGCCCTGGTTTCAACTGCTGTCGACGGAGTCATTATCATCGATGCGGCCGGAACGGTGCAGGAATACAACCCGGCCTGCGAGAGGCTGTTCGGATATCGGGCGGAAGAGGTCATCGGCAAGAACGTGAAGGCGCTGATGCCGCCCCCGTATAGGGACGAGCACGATCAGTATCTGCTGCGTTACAGGACCACCGGGGTCAAGCGTATCATCGGCATCGGCCGCGAGGTGGAAGGCCGGCGCAAAGACGGTACGACCTTCCCCATGGAACTGTCTGTTGGCGAGGCCCGCCCCGGCGGGCAGAAGGTGTATGTCGGCATCATCCGCGATATCACCGCGCGCAAGTCTGCGGAGCAATCGCTGCACGTCGCTAAAGAGCAGGCCGAGAGTGCAAGCCGCGCCAAGTCCCTGTTCCTCGCCAATATGTCCCATGAGATCCGCACCCCGATGAATGCGGTGCTGGGCTATACCCAGCTAATCGAGGCCGACCCGAAGCTGCCGGACCGATTCCGCCATCCGCTGAAAGCGATTCGCGTGGCCGGCAACCACCTGATCAGTCTCATCGACGAGATCCTCGACCTGTCCAAGATCGAGGCGGGTGCGATGGAGTTGCATCTGACCGATTTCGACCTCGAGGAGTTGACGCAAGACATCTCCGATATGTTTCAGATGCGCTGCGAGCAGAAGGGGCTTGCCTGGAGTGCCAGCACCTGCATCCGCGACCCATGGGTCCGCGGTGACGCCCCCAAGCTGCGACAGGTACTGATCAACCTGTTGGGCAATGCGGTGAAGTTCACCGACCGGGGGAAGATCGATTTTGTGCTGGAGCAGGCCGGGCGGCAGTACGCGTTCAGCATCGCGGACACCGGACCGGGCATCAGCGACAGCGCGCGGGAGCGGGTCTTCGAGCCCTTTCAGCAGGCGGAAGAGGGCGGCGCCAAAGGGGGTACGGGCTTGGGGCTCGCGATCAGCAAGCGCCAGGTTGAACTCATGGGGGGCGCATTGTCGCTGGATTCGACCCCCGACGAGGGGAGCCGCTTTTCCTTTGCGCTGGAGCTAGCGGCAGCCGAGGGTGTTCTGATCTCAAGCAAGCAGAAAGCAACCCGCGCCTGGCGTTTGGCCCCTGGCTATCTGGTGCGGGCCTTGGTTGTCGACGATGTCGAGGACAATCGCGAGGTGCTGAGCGGCCTTTTGGAGCGGGTAGGTGTTGAGGTCGCCAAGGCCAGCGACGGAGCCCAGGCGCTCGCGCGGATCGCCGAACAGCCGCCGGATATCGTCTTCATGGACATGCGCATGCCCGTGATGGACGGGCTCAGCGCGGTGCGGCGCCTGCGCCGGGATTGGACTGGGGAGCACATCGTCTGCATCGCAATCACGGCGTCGGGGCTGCTCCGCGAGCGATCCTTTTATCTCGATGCCGGATTCGACGATTTCATCGGCAAGCCCTTTCTTTTCGAAACGCTCTGCGATTGCCTGGCGAGGCACCTCAAAGTCGAACTCGAGCCCGAGCCCGCCGCCGATCTACCTGCAGGCGCGGAGACGCCGGAGGCAGACCCAAGCCCAGTGCACATTCCCGACGCCCTGCGTCAACGCCTGTTGGCTGCCGCAGAGATCAACGCCCTGACCGAAATAGAGGTACTGATCGGCGAACTGAAACGGCTTGACCCCGCCGCGCAGGCCGTCGCAGACGATCTGACGGGCCTGCTAAAGCGCTACGACACAGACGGTATCGCTGCGCTCGTCATGCGGATACCTGGCGGCGCCGCGTGACGGATTGCGGCTACCCGAGCTGCAAGGCAATCCTATTTCGCAGGGAACAAAGCACGCAAACGCCGGTGGAAGCAGGCGCAACGGTCCGCGGGTAATCTGTAGCGGTCCGGCGGCCTGGTCTCGTGGGCTCGGCTCAAGCCGATCGGATCCCCGGGGCAGAATCTCCCGGGAGCCTTCCGAAGCGGATCGTTCCAGGCGCCTTGACCTACCAACACCGGGGCTCGGCGTTGTTGTGCGTCGACGTTCCCACCTGCTTGAAAAGACCCCTGACCGCCACCATTCGCCCTCTCATCCACCGCCGGTGAGCGGACGGCCGGTGCTTTCAAAGGGGCCCGTGTATGTCTCAGCAAACACTACGCAAAGCGCGTCTCGCGCATTGGATCGAGTCGCAACCTGTACAGCTCACCATCGTCGCGCTGATCGTCATCAACGCCGTCATCCTTGGGCTAGAGACGTCATCACGAGCCGTGGAAGTGGCCGGCGGGTTGCTCAAAACGATTGACCACCTCCTCTTGGCGGTGTTCGTCGCCGAGATTCTACTCAAGCTGCACGTCTACGGGGTAAGGTTCTTCAGGAACCCCTGGAACGTATTCGATTTTCTTGTGGTCGGAGTTGCCCTTATTCCGTCGGGTGGCCCGGTAACCGTGCTGCGGGTACTCCGAATCCTGCGGCTCGTCTCCATGGTTCCCCGCTTTCGCTTCGTCGTCGAATCGTTATTGCGGGCGATACCGGGCATCGTTTCGATCGCCGGCCTTTTGGCGATCCTGTTTTACGTCGCCGCTGTCATGGCAACCGGGCTGTTTGGCGACCGTTTCCCCGATTGGTTCGGGACGATCGGAGAGTCCATGTACAGCCTGTTCCAGATCATGACTCTCGAGAGTTGGTCGATGGGGATCGCGCGCCCGGTGATGCAAGTCTTTCCCTGGGCCTGGGCGTTTTTTGTCCCCTTCATCTTGATTGCGACCTTCACCATGCTGAATTTGTTTGTCGCGATCATCGTCAGCACCATGCAATCGATGGTGGAGGAAGAGAACGCCGTGGAAGCGGCCCGGATCGGTGAGCTGGTGCGCGAGGAAAACCAGCAGCTGTGCCAAGATCTGCGCGCCTTGCACGCCGAGATCCAGTCGCTGCGGAAAGCGTTGGAGCGTTGACCGATCGGCTGTCTGCAACCCGGCTTGCTTTGTGCCGGCAGATTCCCACACACCCGCATCCCATCTGCGCTTGTGTTGTGGCCGCCGGTGCCGGGTCCCTCTCAGCGCCGTATAAAGTTCGAAAAAAACGAATTATTATTCTTGATTATTCGACTTTTGTTATTTTTCTTTGAGCCCGATATAGGTTACGAGGGCGGCGGTTGCGCCGGTTCTCGCGCAGAACAACAACCTAGTGAGGATTCAACTATGAGCGAAATTGCGTTCCTAGGCGTAGCGGCTGCAGCGGCAGCAATCAAAGCGGCGATCGTCGTGTTAGCCGTCGTTTGGGCTGCGGGTAGCCTGTCTGCAACCCGCGGGGCGCCATCCAGCGCGCACCGGGACCCGGCGCTGGCGCCCGCGGGATCACACGCGCAGCGTGCCTGATCAAGGTCCGTTGGCGGCCCCGTGGCGGAACCTGTTCGCAATCGCTCTGCTCGCG
>JAHEIA010000277.1 GCA_024639625.1 Chromatiales bacterium | reverse complement strand
GTGAAGAATGCCAGCCGGCTATCCACCATCGCCCTGATTCTCTATTGCCTTGCCGGCAGCGGCTGGGCCGGCGAAAAGCCCACGCTCATGATCCTGATCCAGGAAAAGGTCATGGGCGTCTTCGGAACCACGGGCTTCGAGCAGCCGGGGCAGGCGGAGATTACGCTGGGGCGGTATTTCGCGCAACGGGGCTATCGTGTGCTGGACGCGGGCACGCTGCGGCGCAACGTAACCCAAGCCAAAGGGCTGCGCATGTTGGAGGGTGACGACAAGGCGGCTGCGGCAACCGGGCTGCAGCACGGTGCGCGGTACAGCATCCTGGGTAGCGCGATCAGCAAGACCGCGGGTGCGAAGCTTTACGGCACCCAGATGCAGAGCATCCAAGCGACCTTGACGGTACGCCTGATTCGCAACGACGACGCCCGGGTGCTGGGTTCTGCCTCCGCCACCGCTGCGCAGGCGCATATCGACGAAGTGCAAGGCGGCGCGATGGCCATCGAGAGCGCGGCCCGCGAAGTCGCCGGAGAGCTTGAAGCGAGCCTGGATCGAGCAGCTGGCGCGACGGCGGGCGGTAGTGCAGCATTGGCCGTCAGTATCAACGGGCTGGTCTCCTATCGTCACCTCGATTTCGTCCTCGAGTTCCTGGAACAGCAGGTGCCGGGAGTAAAGGGCGTGGAACTGACCAGTTTTACTTCCGGAACGGCGCGCCTGGACCTGCGCTACGCAGGCGCGGCTTCCCAATTGGCTCGGAAACTGGCGAATCAACGCTTCACCGGGTTTCGTCTCGAGCCAACCCATGTTACGCCAGACCGGTTGGATATCCGGGCCGTGCTGCAGCGGCGCTGAGGAGCCTGGTTGCATGACCAACGCCACGATACCCTACAGACGGCCGCGCATGCCGAGACCGTTCCTCTGCCTGCTTTTCCCGGCTACCGTGCTTGGTTTCTGCTTTGCTGCGGCGGTGATGGCGTCGGTCGAGCTGACGGGGGCGGCACCCATTGAGATCTCCCAGTCGCCTTCGGTTAACCTGAGAAACGGCAACCTCCTCTACCAGTCGTCCGATCTTCGGATCCCCGGCAAGGGCTATGAGCTCGAAGTGCTTCGCAGCTACAACAGCCGTTCCCTGCGCAGCGGGCTGTTCGGCGTCGGTTGGACCTCGAATCTGGATCAGCGTGTGGTCCGCTACACGACGTCCAGGATCGAGATCCTCGAGCCGGACGGGGCGATTTCCCGCTACTTCCGCGCCGCCCAGGACGAGCCTGGTCGTTATTCCTCGGGCGCGTCGCGGGCCGTCTCCGTGACGGCCGGAGACACCGGCTTTACCCGGCGACTGGAAAACGACGAACTCGAGGTCTACGGCACGGACGGAAGGCTGCTCGTCCGGCGCGACCGCTATCGGAACGAGCTGGTGTTCGAATACCTAGACGGTGTGCTGCGGGCGGTCGCCAATAACTCGGGTAGAAGGATCGAGTTGCGCAGCGACGGTGCGGGCAGGGTCATCAGCATCGGCGATCCCATTGGAAGGGTATGGGGCTACCGTTACGACGACAGGGGAGACCTTGTCGTTTTCGTTGCGCCGGGGGCGGAGGAACAGGTCTTTTCCTACGATGACGAACACAATCTGGTCGAGATCAAGTACCCGGACGGCGCAAGCCATGGATTCCGATATGACACAGAACGCGACCTACTGAGCGGCATACGCGACCCTGGCGGTGCCTGGACCGGGTTCCGTTATCACCTCGCCGAACAGGAACCCGGGGATCTGCAGGCAACGCTGGTCGACCCGCATGCCAACCTCACCCGATACCGCTTCGCGACCCTCGACTCGGGGCGCCGCTTGACGGTTACGGATCCCGCGGGCGGCGAGACACGCAAGATGTTCGACCAGATGGACAACCTCGTCCTGTTGACCGATGCGAACGGCAATACCACTCGCTTCGACTATGATGCGGAGAACCGCCTGGTGGCCCGGGTCGACGCGGCAGGAAACGCTTGGCGCTACCGCTATTCTGCATGTGCCGCCTGCGGGTCGCCGATCGAGATCACTCCCCCGGACGAAAGCCTGCGGACTTTTCTCGACTACGATCAGCACAACGAACTGGTCGCGGTGCGCAGCGGCAGCGCGCGACGCATCGAGTTCGGCTACAACGAAATCGGTGCGCTGGCGTTTTCCCGCGACAGCGCGGGGGATTGGTCGCGCTACTATCATGACGGCGCAGGCGACCTGGTGCGCTCGGTGGATTCCGCAGGCGACATCACGGAGTATCGGCGCGACGCGGTGGGAAGGCTTACAGGTGTTGTCTTTCCCTCCGGTGAACTGGCGTCGATCGCCTATGATGAGTCGAACCGCCCGCTGCAGATCGATTCGCCGTCGTTCGCCGCCCGCTACGAATATGACGCCATGGGGCGTGTCGTGCTCGCCATGGATACCGACGGGGCGACCTTGTTTCGTTACGATGAGGCGGGCCGTCTGACCGAGGAATCCGCTGCGACAGGCCGCGTGCGCCGCTACGCATACGATGCCGGGGGTAGACTGGCACGTCTTCGGGAACCCCCGGCCGATCCCTACGTTTTTCGCTACGACGCGGCCGGCCGATTGGCGAGCGTCGAAGATCCGCAGCAGAATTACTGGAGCTTTCATTTCGATCCAGCGGGTAACCTGATCGGGAAGACAGACCCGGAGGGGGCCTCCGAGCACTTCGCCTACGATCCTACGAACCGGCTCTCTGCCTATACTGACCAGGCCGGTAATCGGCTCGCGATGGAGTTCGATTGGGCGGGGCGTCTGCTGCGTCGTGAGGACGCAAGCGGATTCTGGATCGCACAGGAGTACCAGAACGGGTCTCTGGCGAGCCGGTCGGATACCGCAGGACGCGTACACCGCTTTGTCTATGATGCGGACAACCGGCGCATTCTTCAGATCGACGGCAACCTTACTCTCTCCGAGTTCTTCTATGGGGTGCGCGGAGAACCGCTGCAGAGGACGCGCGCAGGCAAGGAAGTCGTCCTCGCGTATGAGGCCGGACAGTTGAGCGCGGTGCAGGATCCGCAGTTTCCCATTCGTTATCGATACGCGGCGGGACCTCTCCTCGTAGAGGTTGCCTATCCGGCGCTGCGCGCGGTGCTGTCCTACGGTTATGACGCGGACGGGCGCAGAACATCCATGCGGCTACCCGGTGGGCAGCAGGTGGACTATGCCTTCGACGAACTTGGCCGCTTGGCGAGCATAAGGACTGCGCAGGGGCACGGGGCTGCGTACCGGTACGACGCGACGGGGCGCAGGGTGGGCGTCAGCCTGGGCAACGGCGTAGAGATCCAGTACCGATACGATCCCTTGGGGAGGTTGACCGGCCTCGATTATCGGACCGAGGACGGGCAACCGCTGATCCAGTTTCGGCAACGATTGGATACCAAGGGTCGCGTCGCAGAATCCACATCCTCCCTCGACGGTATGGCGCGACGTTACCGCTATGACCCGGTGGGCCGCTTGGCCGAGGTCCGGGACGCCAATGGCGGCCTCCAGACCTTCACCTACGATACGGCAGGCAATCGTCTGCACGCCCGGCTGGCGGGTACCGAACCAACGCCCGTCGATGTGAAATACACCTATGGATTTGGGCACCGCCTGCTTGCGAGCGGCGAAACCGGCGCGCGCTACGCCTACGACGCGGAAGGCAACCGTATCCGAGAAGTGAGTGCGCAGGGCGAGACGCTCTACGCCTACACTCCGGGTAACCGTTTGCTCCGGGTGACGTTGCCGGATGGGTCGCAAGTGAGCTACGCCTACGATTTCTTCGAGCGCCGCGTCGCCCGCCGCCACGGAGGCGAGGTGGAATTCTACGTTTACGATAACGAGGACCTGGTCGCCGTGCTGGATAGTGACCTGCAGCCGAAGCTTCAAGTGCTGCATGGTCCCGGCCTGGACGAACCGGTGCTTTATCGTGGCCGGGAGGGCGTGCGCTACCTCGTGGCCGATCCGCTCGGAAATATCGTGGCCATTCTGGACGAGACGGGCGCCATCGCCCAGGCCTTTCCAGGCGGCGCATTCGGCAAGCCGAACGCGCAGGCCCTTCCCCCCGGGCCGCGCTACGGCTTCCAGGGCCGCAGGTACGATAGCGCCACCGGCCTGTACTATTTTCGTGACCGGGACTTCGACCCGGAAGTCGGGAGGTTCCTGCAGCCCGACCCCAAGCCTCCCCGCATGAACCTGAATCTGTATACTCTAGGCGACAACGATCCCGTCAACTTCGTCGATCCCTTCGGTACGGACGCCAGACAGCAGTATCTGCAGGCCCGAGACAAACTCCAGGGAACCGAAAGCTACATTCGAAAGCTGAGAGGCTGGCGCGACAGCAAGGACCCGGCGCTGCGCAAGAAGTACCAGCAGGCCGGGGGAGCCAAGGAACTCAAACGGGCCGACGCCGTTTGGGGAAAGCGAAACGCCGCTTATCAGCAGGCCCGCACCGCGTACAAACCGAGTTCGCTTGAGCTCAGTCTTGGGGTCTCGGCCGCCACGCCCTGGGGCTATAAGTACGGCATGGAGACGCGAGATCTGAGACGCGTCATGGTGACCACCCAGCGCGGTGGGGGGGCATCCGTCAACCTGCAGGGTCAGGTCTCCTGGGGGGAGAGCAAGGAATCGGTGGAGACGCCTCTAGTCAAGGTCTGGGGCCTGACCGTGAGCACGGAGGTCGACCCGCGCACCGGGAAGCCATCAGCGCTTGGCGTGCAGGTCGGCCCCGGGCTGGACGTAAGCGTGGGGACGGATAAGAAAAAGGATTTTGCGGAGTTTCGCTGGCGTGACTTCGAGCACACCATCAAGACGACGGTAAAGACCGCGAGGGACATGGCGAACCCCTTCCGTTGCATCAAACGCCCCAGATCACGCGGAAGGGGGCGCTAGCCAATGCGCAAGCGGCAAAGCGCTTCTCTTGTCCAGGGGTTTCGCCGGGGCCTGCTCGTAATCTTGATCTGTGTTG
>JAHEIA010000276.1 GCA_024639625.1 Chromatiales bacterium | reverse complement strand
CCCCGGCCATTGAGCCATGGGCTGGTCTTCCTGCAATTGACCGGTGTGGTCCTGAGCTGCCTTCCGGTAGGCCTGATCAACCGAGGGCCGCTGCTGGCGCTGATCTTGTGCGCCCTGGGAACCCTGGGCGGTATCTACGCCTTGCTGCACAATCGGATCGGCAACTTCGGCGTCTACCCGGAACCAAGACCCCGGACAACGCTGGTGACGACCGGACCCTATCGCTGGATCCGCCACCCCATGTATGCCAGCCTGCTGCTCATGATGGCCGGGATCGCGCTGTACAATCTGCATCCCGTCAATGCGCTCGGGCTGTTTCTGGTTGGTATTGCGGTAGCCGGTAAGGCGTCGCTGGAAGAGCGTATGCTGGGGGAACGATTCCCCGAGTATGCCGCCTATGCTGCGCGTACCCGGCGCTTCGTGCCTTTTCTCTATTGAGACGCGGCTGACGCTGACCCCGGCGCGCAGGCTCAGGATTGCGCCGCACAATCGGTGTACCCGCGACCCTTGCGGTGCGCGGAAACTGTGCTACTGTTGCGAGGAAATGCTGCAGTGCAACAAACGCCATGACACCACTAGAAAGCTATCGCGAGGCCCTGAACGACCCGAGTTTCATCTACGATTCGGCCCAGGAGAATGCGGTCGAGTGCCTGGATCGCCTGCACCGGGAATTGGAGCGTCGCCAGGGGCCCGCCAGGGGCTGGCTCTCTCGTCTGCGTCGGCGCCGCTGCACGCACCAGCAGGTGCCGGGCCTCTACCTTTGGGGGGGCGTGGGCAGAGGCAAGACGCACCTCATGGACCTGTTCTACGACGGGCTGCCTTGCAGCAACAAGCTGCGTCTCCACTTTCATCGGTTCATGCAACTGGTGCACGGGGAATTGGGGTCGTTGCGCGGCCGGCGCGACCCCCTGGTCGAGGTCGCCCGCCGCATGGCGGAGAGGGCACGGGTGCTCTGCCTCGACGAGATGCAGGTCAACGACATCACCGACGCTATGATCATGGGGGGCCTGCTTGAGCAGTTGTTTCACCGTGGCGTGACCGTGGTGACGACCTCCAATAGCGAGCCCGATCAACTGTACCGCAACGGCCTGCAGCGCGATCGCTTCCTGCCGGCGATCGACCTCATCAAGCAGCATACGGCGGTGCTGGAACTCGCCAGCCCGACGGATTACCGGCTGCGCCGGCTGGAGCAGGCGGAGGTCTATCATTGGCCCCTGGACGATAGCACCCGTGCGGGATTGGCGAAAAAGTACCGCGACGCGGTCGCCGTGGAGCATCGCAAGCCCAATTACATCGTAATCAACGATCGGCAGATCCCGGTCGTGCAATGGACCGACGGCGTGGTCTGGTTCGACTTCGATGTGATCTGCAACATCCCGCGCTCGCAGCTCGATCATGTCGAGATCGCCCGCTATTTTCATACCGTGCTGTTGCAGAATGTGCGCATGCTGAACGATGCCAAGGCGGACATGGTCCTGCGCTTCGTCAGCCTGGTGGACGCCTTCTACGACAGGAATGTGAAGCTCCTAATCTCCGCCGAAGCGCCCCCGGAAAAGCTCTATTCAGGGCAAAGTCTGGCCCGTGAGTTCGAGCGCACCCTCAGCCGGCTTCACGAGATCCAGTCACATGCCTATCTGGCTCGGCCGCACCTGGCCTGATGCAGGCGGCTCCAGGGTCAAGCTGCCCCTTGATTGTGGACGCATTGCTGTTCAATATCCTTGCTTGCTCCCTGTCTTGGTTCTTTTACAGTCGCTGGATTTGCATATGACAACCTGGGTTCTTCGCAGCTTCTTTTCATGTGCAGCGCTGGTGTTTTCCAGCGCATGGTCCCCGGCGTTCGCCGACTCGGACGCCGCACGGGTTACTGCACCGCCACCCCCAGTGCCAGAATCCGAAAGGGCCCTGATTGGGCGTGCTGTGTGCGGCGAGGGCGGGTTCGAGACGACCGCTGAGGGAGTGCGGTGCAAGGTCTGCCCGGAATTTACCGGAAGCGCTGACTCCGAAGAAGGGTTGCAAATCGGACGTGTTTTCCGCGGCCGCTTCAGTGGCACTTCGACCGAGCAGGAATGGTTGCTGGATACCGATGGTTGTGAGGCGCATTACGAAAATTTTGGTGGTGCCATATTGCTGGGCGCCACGGCCCCCGCATCGCCTGCGCAGATGCCTGCCTCGGGCCAGGGCGTGGGTGTGACCGCCAAGCCGGGCGGAGGGCCACCGGCTGTCATCTTCTACGAGCCCGGATTTCGGCTTGGCGACTGCGTAGCTTTCGGCGTTAGAAACGCCCCGACGCAGTTGGTCTGCAACGAGGCAGACATGGCCCAGGGCGAGGTCGTTGGCCACATATCGGTCATGGAGATTTCGCAGCGCGGGATTACACGCTGGCGGCTGCTCCGCTGGTACGATAACTCGGGGACCGACATCGAAGAGGTCGTCTCGATCATTCCCACCGGCATGCACCGTGTTGAACTGGCCGGCGGACAGCTCGCGCTGGAGATTGCGCTGCGGGTTTTAGAGACCAGCCGCGAAGCCTACGAGAAACAGGCCGAGCCGCTCGGCAAATCCGTAAACCTGGTGTTTCTGCGCAAGGGACAGCGTTTCTTCGCTGAGCCGGAGACGCAGCGCCGTTTGGAGGAGATCAGCGTGTTGACCCGGAAGATGCTGCAGTAGATCGGCAATGAGACACTAACCCGTCCGACCCGGCCGATGGCAGGCAAGGTTCGGGCAACCGAAGCGGGGCGGCCATGCACCGCGCCAGGAATATCAATAGGGCGAACAAGTACAAGGTCGGCGCCACTCAGAGAAGCCGGTCGCACAGATGCGCCAGTGTTAGAGCGCCTTAAGTAAGCAATGCCGTTTCGAGTAGGAGCGAGTTGCACGGAGTCTGTCGAACCCGTTTACTTGGTGAGCACGCCCGAGATACCGCCGCCGATCGAAGCCGCGATGTCCAGCGGCGCCGTCGGCAGATACGCGCCCCGCGGGAGCCAGCCTGACATTCGACCGAGAAGGCGATCCATCGTCGCTCGGCCAGGGTAGATACCCTACACCCAGGTGATCGGACCAATGAAGATATTCGGTAAGCACTATCATCCGCCCGGTACCGCGCCTGGTACCCTGCGAACCGTCCTCTCGGACGTTCCGTTTGCGATCCAGGTCATCGACTACAGCGACACGGCATTTTTCGAAAAAGAGATGGCAACAGTCGCGGAATGTCAGCCTTACCTCGCGAAACCCGAATCGACCACCTGGATCCATGTTCGCGGTGGTGTACCGATGGAAACCCTGCGGGAGCTGGGAGGCCTGTTACGCTTGCACCCCCTCGCCTTGGAAGACGTTAGCAACCACGGGCAGCGAGCCAAGCTGGAGGAATATGAAAACCAGCTCTTTGTCATCGTTCATTTGCCGGTGTTGAGTGACGACGGCAGGACGCGCGCCGAACAGGTGAGCCTGTTCGTGGGCAAGGGTTTCTTAGTGAGCTTCCACGACGCGGAATCCGATCCGTTCGGACCGGTGCGCGCGCGGCTGCGCGCCCACAGTGGAAAGATCCGCTCGCGCAACAGCGACTATCTGCTCTATGCGCTACTGGACAATATCGTCGACCACGGCTTCCCGTTGCTCGAGCGCTACGGCGAACAAATCGAGGTGCTGGAAGAACAATTACTGGAGAAACCGGGCCAGGATACGCTAGCCGAAATCCATCAGGTGCGTCGTGATCTAGTGTTGATACGGAGGATGCTTTGGCCACAACGGGAAATGCTGGTCCAGCTATACCGCGACGAGTGCCCCTGTATCGAGCAGGAAACGCGTATGTTTCTGCGCGACTGTTACGACCATACAGTCCAGATCATGGACTTGATGGAAAGCTATCGCGAAATGGCGTCCAGCATGTTGGAGGTATATCTTTCGAGTGTCAGCAATAGGCTCAATGAGTCCATGCGCCTGCTCACCATCATCGCCACGATATTCATTCCTTTGACCTTTATCGCCGGCGTTTACGGCATGAATTTCGGCAACAATACCAACAGTTGGTGGGCCATGCCGGAGCTGCGTTGGGACTTTGGCTACCCAGCCGTTTGGTTCGCGATGCTCGTCATTGGCGGCATCATGTTGTACCTCTTCAAACGCAACCGATGGTTGTAATACGTCTGGTGTCCTACGCGTAGTGACGGGATCCAAAACAAGAATCGGCTCGGCCGTGGCGAATGGGTTCCGCAGCCGGCGTCGGCGTGCAATCCAATAGCTCGTCAGCCCCTGGGTCGGCCGGCGTCGATCTGACTCGCGATGTCTTGTGCACTAGCTTCGCGAAGCTGGCTCTCGTCTGATCCCCGGGCAACCGGGGCCGCCGCGATCAAGAGCACGCCGGTCACCATCAGGGCACCGGCGAACAGGCGGCTGCCGAGCTGGCGCTCGCGGAACACCAAGGCCCCGTAGAGGATGCCGAACAGCAGACTAATCCGTTTTACCGCGATCATGTAGGCAACCTCCACCTGCTGAATAGCGAGGAAGTGGGTGATGAGCATGACCCCCATCAGGCCCGCCACCAGCAGATTGGCCCAGGGCCTGCGCCACAGGGCACGCACCACCTGTGGCTTCTGCGCAGCAAGGACCAGCGGCGCCAGCGCTCCGAGCAAGACAAAATAGAAGGGGCCAAACAGCAGCGGTGACATGTATTGCATGGCGCCCTTGCCCATCACCGAGGTGAAGCTGTAGAGCAGCGCCACCAGCAGCATGAGTCGAGCGCCTCTGTCATGGCGGATGGCGGACAGTGGCTTCGCCCAGGAGTGCCAGTCGTCGATCCGGGCGTGGCCGATATTGAGCAGCCATGCCCCGGCGACCACGAGCAGGATCCCGGCGAGTCCCTGGACCGATACCGCCTCGCCGAGAAGCAGGAAACCGGTCGCGGTCACGAAGACCGGGGTGAAGGCAAGGTACGGCAAGGTCAACGACAGGGGGTGGTCGCGGATGGCCAGCATGTAGAGCAGCA
>JAHEIA010000009.1 GCA_024639625.1 Chromatiales bacterium | reverse complement strand
CCGAACCAGTGGCCCTCGGGGTCCCGATAGCGCAAGGGCACCGCCGATTCGAGGACCTCGGACTCGACGCCACGAGTTACCCCGGCGGTTTTGGCGCGATACAGTCGGCCGGCGTCACTGGTGATCAGCAGATCGGCGGGCGAGTTGACGCCCTCGCTGCTCAGACGTTGCAGCAGGGCATCGTCTTTGCCGGTGACGAGGTTAACCTGGATCCCGGTCTGCTCACTAAACCGGTCGAGCAGTGGCTTGATCAGGTTCTCCTTGCGCGCAGAATACAGATTCACCTCTTCCGCGAACGCCGGCGAGGGGTTCAGCCAGAGCACCGAAAGGATGCACATCGATAGTAGTGTGAACGCAGGCATAGGCTTGACCTTTTGGATATGTTGCAGTGACGTGTCGAACTTCTGTCGGCAATGGTAACGAGAAGTATTCGTATTCGCAACTAGGGGCTCTCGACCCGCTGCTGGCCTCGCTGACCGCCCCCCCGTCACCGGGTGTTTCAGCAGGCAGCGAAGTCTGGGAAGAAAAGCGGCTAATTGCCTGATTTCCCTTGCGCGGGTAAACTACGCCACCGACTGCCTTTGGACGGAGGGGTGCGTGCCAGGCCGAGCTGACGGGGCCTCCTCGCGCACAATGAGCTCAGGGCCGGCGGTTGGATCGCGACCCGCGGAGGAGGCGAATCTGCCGCTCGGTCTGGCAAATCTTTGCGAACGCAATTGCGTTTTCGCTTCCATGGTTGGAAACTCGTAATGGCAACCGAAAGCACGCTTTCCATCATCAAACCGGACGCGGTGGCGCGTGACAGGATCGGCGAGATCTACCGGCGCTTTGAGAAGGCTGGCTTACATATCGTCGCGGCAAAGATGTTGCATCTGGACCGGCAACAGGCAGAGGACTTCTATGCGGTGCACCGAGAGCGCGCTTTTTTCCCGGACCTGGTCGCTTTCATGACGTCGGGACCGGTTATGGTTCAGGTCTTGGAAGGAGAAAACGCTGTCGCCAGAAATCGCGAGCTGATGGGCGCCACCGATCCGCGGCAGGCGCTTGCGGGATCGATTCGCGCCGATTTCGCCCGCAGCGTAACCGAGAATTCGGTGCACGGTTCGGACTCCGCGGCGAGTGCGCAGGCGGAAATCGCTTTCTTTTTCGCCCCAGAGGAGATCTGTGAGCGGACTCGCTGACATCCCGCTGGTCGAGGAGGGCCGGAAGGTCAACCTTCTCGACCTGGACCGCAAGGCCATGGAGGCCTATTTTGAGGCGCTGGGCGCGAAGGCGTTCCACGGCCGCAATGTGCTCAAATGGATCCACAAGCATGGCGTGACCGATTTTGCCGCGATGACGGATCTGAGCAAGAAGCTGCGCGCGCAGTTGTCTGCGGTTGCCGAGATTCGAGTGCCGGAGATCGTGCTCGAGCAGCCGTCGCGTGACGGCACGATCAAATGGGTGCTGGAGCTCGACTGCAACAACCGGATCGAAACCGTATTCATCCCCGACGGGGATCGCGCAACCTTGTGTGTGTCGTCCCAGGTGGGTTGTGCGCTGGATTGCAGCTTCTGTTCGACGGCTCAGCAAGGCTTCAACCGCAACCTGAGCGTAGCGGAGATCGTCGGGCAGGTCTGGGTGGCGGTGCGCCGCCTGCGCCAGCCGATGAGCAACGTGGTGCTCATGGGCATGGGTGAGCCGTTGGCGAATTTCGACGCGGTGGTGAGCGCCATGAACATCATGCAGGACGATCTTGCCTATATGCTCTCGAAATATCGCGTCACCCTGAGCACTTCCGGGTTGGTTCCCGCGCTGCGCCGGCTTCGGCAAAGCAGCGACGTGAGCCTTGCGGTCTCGCTGCATGCGCCAAACGACCCGCTGCGCGACCAGCTGGTGCCGATCAATCGAAAATATCCGTTGGGCGACTTGCTGCCCGCGTGCAGAGAATTCATTCAGGGAGACAAGCGGCGCAAGGTTACGTTCGAATACGTGATGCTGGCAGGGGTCAATGACGGGGACGTGCATGCCCGAGAGCTGATTCGACTTCTGGAGGGCACCCCGGCCAAGGTGAACCTGATCCCCTTCAACCCGTTCCCGAATACGGATTATCGCAGTTCGGCGCCGGAAAGAATCGAGCAGTTTCGCCAGATCTTGTTGCGCTCGGGCCTGATGGCCATCACGCGCAAGACCCGGGGCGAAGACATCGACGCCGCCTGCGGCCAGTTGGTGGGACGAGTCCAGGATCGAAGCCGTCGGCAGGCCGGGCGTCTGCAGATGTCGGCGGAGGGCATTGGGCTATGATACGTGGCGGTATATCGGGATTGCTGCGGATTGCGCTGGTCGGCACCTTGCTGATCGGCATGTTCGGTTGCGCCTCTACTGCGGATCGCCCGGGGGACGATGCAGAGGACGTCGGACTGGGGGATGGATCCAGCCCGGCGGATATCTACGTGGAACTGGCAATGGCCTACATGCAGGATGGCCAGTTGTCGACTGCGCTGCGCAAGATCCGTTACGGTCTAGAACAAGATCCAAAGAATGCGCGAGCGCACGCGGTTCTGGCGATCATTTATGACAAGATCGGGGAAATCGACAGGGCGCGGACGGAATTCCAGACCGCTGTCGATCTGAAGCCGCGGGATCCCTACGTGCGCAACGCATACGGTTCCTTCCTCTGCGTGCAAGGTGAATACGAACCGGCTTTGGCGCAGTTCGACAAGGCGGTGGAAAACCCGTTGTACGGGACGCCGGAGGTCGCTTTAGCCAATGCCGGCGTCTGTGCGCGTCGTACAGGGGAGCCCGGGCGCGCCGAAACCTACCTACGCAGAGCGTTGCAGGCGGACGCCAAGATGTCGCTCGCCCTGGCACAGATGGCTATCTTGAGTTTTCAGCAAGGCAATCTGATGTCGGCGCGCGCCTACCTGCAGAGGTACCAGGCGGTTGCGGATTACACGCCGGAGACCTTGTGGCTGGGTATCCGCATCGAACGCAGACTCGGTGACCGCGATGCGGTAAGAGGCTATGAGCAGATCTTGCTGCAGCGGTTTCCGGACTCTCCCGAGGTACAGTTCATGCGCGAGTCCGTGGAACTATGAACCCTGGCGTGGTTGAAGAAGCGGAACAGCAGCTCGAGCACCGGGAGGGTCCCGGGCACCGTCTGCGGACTGCGCGGCGGGCGCAAAATCTCGATCTTGCGCAGGTGGCCGTGCAATTGCATCTGAGCAGCGTGACCGTTGCATTCCTCGAGCAGGACCGCTATGACCAGCTTCCGGGGCCGGTCTTCGTGCGTGGCTATATCCGCAACTACGCGCGCCTGGTCGGCCTGGCGGACGAACCGCTGCTGCAGGCCTATCGGGATTCGCTTCCCGAAGATGGGGTGGAGCCGGCGTTGGGCAGCACCGTTCGAGTGAAGCAAGGGGTGGGCAGCAGCCATCTGGCGGTGAAGTTGGTCACCCTGCTGCTGATCGCGGGATTGGTCACCCTGGTCGTGCTGTGGGGCAAGAATCGATTGGGTCCACCGGCTGGCCTCGAGAGGCAAACCTCGGCGGCGGACCCTGAGACGCCGTACTTGGTTGCGGAAAGCGCCTCGGACCCTCTGACCGGGCAAGAGCCCGCTACCGGATCGCCGGAAACGACGCCACAGGCTGACCATGGAGTGCACTTCGGGGGCGGTTTCGATGCACCGGAGACCCCGGTCGCGAACCTTTCCTCGCCAGAGGAGCTCCCGGGCACTGAAGCGGATGCCGTGGCAGCAGCGGTTGACGGTGTGGAGCCCACCGAGCAGCCGCGGGCGGAGCCGGACGCGAATACTGCGGGGCCGCGGTCGGCCGACTGGGTAGCGCCGGAGTCAACAGCGCAGGCGGATGTGACATCCCTGGGGGCTGTGGCAGAGGTTCCGCCCGGCCCGCCAGTCGTGTTGGAGTTCTCCGACCGCTGCTGGGTGAACATCCGGGACGCCAACGGCCAGAACCGGGTGCTCGGTGAGTTGAAAGCGGGCGACCGGCGACGCTTGGAAGGAGAACCGCCGTTCAACATCGTGTTGGGCAACAGCGAGGCGGTACGCATTCTGGTCGACGGCAAGCCTTATGATTTCAGCCCCTACCTGCGGGGCAAGGTTGCCCGTTTCAAACTCGACCCCAGTCGCGAAGCGAACTGACAGGGTCTTACCCCCAGGCAAATCAGAGCAGGCGACAAGGGTCACCCAATGGCGAGCAGGATCCAGGCAATCCGCGGCATGCATGATGTATTGCCGCCGGAATCCGGTCTTTGGCAGTATCTCGAAGATCGCGTGAGAGGCGTTCTGCAAAGCTACGGTTATGCCCAGATCCGCATGCCCATCGTCGAAATCACGGAGCTGTTCAAGCGCTCCATCGGCGAGGTTACGGATATCGTCGAAAAAGAGATGTACACCTTCGAGGATCGCAACGGCGACAGCCTCACTCTGCGTCCCGAAGGCACGGCGAGCTGCGTACGGGCGGGCATCGAGCACGGATTCCTGCACAACCAAAGCGTGCGGCTGTGGTATCAGGGACCGATGTTCCGGCACGAGCGTCCGCAGAAGGGGCGTTACCGGCAGTTCCACCAGATCGGTGTGGAAACCTTCGGCATGCGCGGACCCGATATCGATCTGGAGGTGATCCTACTGACCCGGGGCATTTGGCAGGCCCTGGGATTGGAAGGTCTCACGCTGCAGCTGAATACCTTGGGAACGCCGGACGAGAGGGCAGCATACCGCGAACACCTGGTCGCCTATCTTCAGGACCATGCGCAGTCGTTGGACGAAGACAGCCGACGGCGACTGGAGGGCAATCCGCTGCGCGTGCTCGACAGCAAGAACTCGGAGATGCAGCAGGTCATTGCGGACGCCCCGTCCTTGATGCAGTTTCTTGGCGAGGAATCGCGCCGGCATTTTGCCACCGTCTGTTCCGGGTTGGATGACTGCGGGGTCGCCTATGTGGTTAATCCACGTCTCGTGCGCGGGCTCGATTACTACACCTTGACCGTGTTTGAATGGGTAACGGACCAGTTGGGAGCGCAGGGAACGGTGTGCGCGGGCGGGCGCTACGATGGTTTGGTCGAGCAGCTCGGCGGCCGACCGACCCCTGCGGTGGGCTTTGCGCTTGGCGTCGAGCGTGTCGTTACCTTGTTGCGGGATTCCGCAGTAGAACAGGAACTCGACCCCTTGCACGCCTACCTGGTGGTAGCTGGCGATGCCGCAGTGCGTCCTGCGTTGCTGCTGGCTGAACGTCTGCGGGACCGCGTCCCCGGTCTGCGTTTGTTGACCCATTGTGGGGGAGGCGGACTCAAGAGCCAATTCAAGAAGGCGGACCGTAGCGGGGCGATCTGTGCCCTGGTCGTCGGCGAGGACGAGCTCGCCTCGGGCCGTATCGGAGTAAAGGCGCTACGCCGAGAGAGCGCCCAGCAGAATCTTTCAGAAGATGAATTGGTCGCCTTTCTACAGCGGCAGATCGTGACACGAGGTGAGGGTGTTGGCTGAGCAGCCGGCACGGTTCACCGACAGAGGAAACAGGACAGGGGAGGCCACGAAAAGTGGATGTATACGCAACAGACGAGGAACAAGTAGAAGCCATAAAGAAATGGTGGAAGGAAAACTGGCGGTCGATATTTGGTGGAGTCGCCCTCGGACTGGGTCTGGTGTTCGGGTGGCGGGCCTGGGTAGCGCATACCACCGGTATCGGTGAGCAGGCGTCGGTGTATTTCGAGCAGATGGCGAACCTGATGCAGACCGGCCAGACCGAGTTGGCGAGCCAGCAAGCGGAACGCCTGCGCAGCGAATTTTCAGCCACCCCCTACGCGGTTTTCGCCGCGCTTGCGCAGGCCAAGATGCACCTGGGCAAGGGCGACGCCGGAGCGGCGAAGGCAAGCCTGGAATGGGCCCTCAATACCACGGATCAGGAAGGGATGCGTCATGTGATAAGGCTGCGTCTCGGCAGAGTATTGCTGCAGGCGGGCGACGTCTCGGCGGCAACCGGCATTCTGCCGGCGACGGTGCCCAGCGCATTCGCCGGGGAGTACGCGGAGTTGGAGGGCGATATTGCCGTCGCTAAGGGCGAACCGGCAATCGCCCGCGCAGCTTATGCGAGGGCGTTGCAGGGTGGAGCCGGAAACAAGGCCTTGATCCAGATGAAGCTTGACGATTTACCGGCGGAGCTTGCGCCCCCGTCTGCGGGCTCTTGAGGCGGGGTTGGCCATGCGCCTGCGCTTGATGCTGTTGCGGGGCCCTCTGTTGGGTCTGCTCACGCTGCTCAACGGATGCAGCTCGGTGCCTTTGATTGGCGGTTGGTTCGAGGGCAGCAGCGAGGAGCCGCCCGCGGAGCTTACGGAGTTTGTCCCCGAGATCCAGGTCCGTACCCTGTGGAAGGTGCAGGTCGGGGATGGCGTCGACAAACAGCGAGTCAACCTCTTACCGTTTCTGGATTACGGCAGATTGTATGTGGCGGACCGTGAGGGCCTGGTAGAGGCGTTCGACATCGAGACCGGGCAATTGGTCTGGAAGACGGAGCAGAATAAGGCGTTGTCCGCAGGTCCCGGGGTCGGAGAGGGGTTGGTGCTGTTGGGCACCAGTGACGCCGAGATCCTGGCCTTGAGCGAAGAGAGCGGCGAGTTGCAGTGGACGACGCGGGTGAGCAGCGAGGTGCTCTCCGTACCGCGCGTTGCGCGCGGGATCGTCGTGGTGCAAACCATCGACGATAAGGTCACCGGTCTGGATGCGGAGAACGGAGAAACGCTCTGGGTCTATCAGCGTGCAGTTCCCACCTTGACCCTGCGCGGATCCAGCTCACCTGCCATCAGCAGCGGTGCGGCTTTCTGCGGCTTCGCCAGCGGCAAACTGGTAGCTCTCGAGCTCGAGACCGGCCGGCCGGTCTGGGAAACGACGGTAACCAGCCCGTCGGGACGCTCCGAACTGGAGCGTATGGTCGATGTCGATACCGACCCGGTGATCGAGGGCGGCGTGATCTACGTGGGAACCTTCCAAGGCGACCTCGCTGCCGTATCCGAGATGACCGGGGTCGTGTTGTGGCGGCGCGAGCTGTCGGTCTACGCCGGTGTGAGCGCGGATTGGCGCCGCGTGTACGCTACCGACAGCAGCGATCAAGTTTGGGCTATGGACGCGGAAAGTGCAGCGGCGATCTGGAAGCAGGATCTCTTCCGGGGACGCAGGCTCACGGCTCCTGGAATCGTCGAGGATTACCTGGCGGTTGGGGATTTCGAAGGTTACGTGCACTGGCTGGCGCAAGACGACGGACGCGTGGTGGCCCGCAGCCAGGTCGGTGGGGAACCGATTACGCTCAAACCGCAGGTGCTCGACGGCGTGTTGTACGTCTACAGTGACAACGGCGAGCTCGCCGCGCTGCAGCCCGTCGCCAGGGACACGGGTAACTGAATCCGCACCCATGCTCCCGGTAATCGTATTGATCGGTCGGCCCAATGTCGGCAAGTCGACCCTGTTCAACCGTTTGACCCGAAGCCGGGATGCCCTCGTAGCAGATCAGCCGGGCCTGACGCGCGACCGCAAGTACGGTGTAGGCAAGCTCGGGAAGAGGCCATACCTGGTTGTCGACACCGGGGGAATGACCGGCGAGAGCACGGGGATCGATCCACTCCTCGAGCAACAGGTCCGCTATGCCGTCGCCGAGGCCGACCAAATCCTGTTATTGCTCGACGCCAGGGATGGGCTGACGGCTGGTGACCAGGTTATCGGGGAGGAACTGCGCAAGACCGGGAAACCGGTTACTCTGGTCGTCAACAAGAGTGAAGGAATGGCGCAGGGGCTGGCGGAGGCGGAATTTCATACCCTCGGGTTCTCGGCGCCGGTCCCCATCGCGGCGGTTCACGGGCATGGCGTACGTGCCCTGATCGACCAGGTGCTTGGTGCCTTGCCCGAGACCGACGCGGAGCCGGGCCCAAGCGTGGACGGCGGCGTGCTCATCGCCGTCGTGGGGCGACCCAACGTCGGCAAGTCGACCCTCGTGAATCGCATGCTGGGCGAGGACCGGGTCTTGGCCTACGACCAGCCGGGCACCACCCGAGACAGCATATTCATTCCCTTTATGCATCAGGATAAGCGCTACACCCTGATCGATACGGCCGGCGTGCGGCGTCGCGGCAGAATCAGCGACGCGGTCGAGAAATTCAGTGTTATCAAGACGCTGCAAGCCATCGAACAGGCGAACGTAGTGCTGTTCGTGATCGACGCCCAGCAGCGTCTCGGCGATCAGGACGCAAACCTCGCCGGTCATGTCATCGAGAGCGGAAGGGCATTGGTCATCGCGGTCAACAAGTGGGACGGCCTCGACCGGGAGCAACGCGGCAGCGTGAAGTCGGAGATCGAGCGGCGACTGCCGTTTCTTGATTTTGCGCCGCGCCACTACATTTCGGCGCTGCACGGGAGCGGGGTCGGCGATCTTTTCTCTTCCATCGATCGTTGCTACAGCAATGCAACACGCAAGCTCTCGACACCCGAACTCACGCGTATCCTGGAAACGGCCGTGCGCGAACATCAACCGCCGTTGGTTCATGGTCGCCGGATCAAGCTCCGCTACGCCCATCAAGGCGGGCAGAACCCCCCGGTGATCGTGATCCACGGCAACCAGACCGAGGCCCTGCCTGCCTCCTACCGACGTTATCTGGGAAACCGCTTCCGCGTCGCCCTGCAGATCACCGGAACACCGTTGCGGCTGGAATTGCGTACCGGCGAGAACCCGTTTCGCGGCAAGAAGAATGTGTTGACACCCCGTCAGCAGCGCAAGCGGCAGCGATTGATGCAGTTCGCGGGTCGGCGCAAACACTGAGCGTTCGATCGGCGCGGTGCTACGCCAGCGTTTGCCGACGCATAGGCCGACGCCCGAGTCGCTACCGTCGACACCGGATTGCCGATGCCCGGCGGTGTGCCTTCGGTTTAGTGGATGACCTTCCGGGTCTCTGGTGCGATACTGGGCGTTATTGTTGCTGGCCCCGACCCCGGTAGCGAGAAGCACCGGCCTGCGTCAGGGAATGCGGCATTCGGGAAACCGATCATCGCGAGGGGAGAGATGAATAAGCTGATTCTGCTGGTGCTCTTCGTCCTGCTGGCTGCCGGTGTGTTCTGGTATCTGCAGCCGGATACCGCGCGACGCTTGCTGGACGAGAGTCCGCTGGGCTCGAGCGGCGAACTCACGCGCGTGTACAAGTGGCGCGACCCCCGAGGACACTGGCAGATCACCGATGACCCGCCGCCCCAGGGTGTCGATTTCGAGGTTCGCGAGTACCGGGCGGACGTCAATGTTCTGCCGTTGCCGCCGCAGCTAGAAGAAGCCGCGGAGTGAGTGGTTCTTTGCTCCGATGAGCAGGTGAACCGGTCGCTGGAAAGCGCGGCGTGTGAGGCTAAGCCCTGGTTGTCAGGTGCGAAGAAAAGCAGATCGCAATCCACATACCGATGACGCTGCACCGATATCTGATCCTTTTGTTGCTTGGTCTCGTGGTGTTTCTATTCGTCGGCATCGCCGGGTTGAGTCTGAGCGCCACCCGCGGTTTTCTCGCGCAAGAATCTGCGCGCCGGGCGGAACATACAGCGGAGCTGCTGGTGCTCGCCCTACAGTCCTCCGAGTCGTCCGGGCCGGCCGACTTGTCGGACGCAGCGGAGAGGGTGTTCGCGCTGGGGCACCTGCGGGATCTGGCGCTCGTCGACTCGGACGGTGGCCTAATCGTTAGCCGCGCGCGTGAACCTGGGGTGGCGGGCGTCCCGTCCTGGTTCGTTGCTCTGATCGACTTGAACGGAGCCGCGGAGAGCCGCGCGTTCTCCCTCGACGGGCAGTCCTTGCTGCTGAGGGTGCGCGCAGACCCGGCGGCGGCGTACGCCATGCTGTGGGATTCGCTGCTATTGTCGCTTAGCTGGTGCATTGTCGGTTTCGTGTTGGCAACGGTCGTCGGTTCCGCCGTCCTCGGCAGGTTGCTGCATCCACTCAAGAGCATCGAGCGGCAGGCGCAGGGAATCAGCTCGGGCCGCTATCCGGTACAGCGGAGATTGCCGAGAGCCCGGGAATTGCGCGGAGTAGTAAAGGCGATCAACGGAATGATCAGCAGGCTCAAAGAGATGGTCTCGGAACAGGCGCGGGCGGCGGAACGGCTGCGCGAGCAGGCCTTCCGGGATCCTTTGACCGGATTGGGCAATCGGCGGTTGCTGCAGGGGGAACTCGACCAGCGGATGCGTTCTCCCGAGGAATCCGATCAGGGTGTTCTACTGTTGTTGAAGCTGAATCATCTGATCGAGGTGAACGACCGGCTGGGGTATCAGGCGGGTGACCGCTTCTTGCGCGAAGCCGCCGCTGAGTTGGTGGCGGCCTTGGTGAATGCCCCTGGCGCCGTGGCCGTGCGCCTGGGCGGAGCGGATTTCGGTATCCTGCTCCCGGAGGCCACTGCCGACGAGGGGCGGCAGGTCGCCGAAAGTGCCGCCCGGGAACTGGCGAAGGTGCACGTGGAGGGACTCGAAAGCTCGGATATGGTACGCGTGGGCGGCGTGGCCTACGACTCATCTAGTACCCCGGGAGAAGTGATGGCGCGTGCGGATCTGGCACTGCGCAATGCGCAGCAACAGGGCGCCAACGCCTGGACCTTGCTCGGAGCGGCGGAGGCCGAATCCGGGACTGCGCTGTCGCCGACCGATTGGCGTGAGATTCTCCGAGCGCAGATCGAGCGCGGAAAGATCCTGCTCTACGCCCAACGCGTGGTGTCCATCAAGGAGGATCATGTGATGCACTACGAACTGTTGGCCCGCTTGCCCGATCAACAGGGCGGGGTCTGGGCGGCAGGCGTGTTCATGCCGCTGGTACGCCGTTACGCCATGGAGCGCGAGTTGGACCGTCTGGTCGTCCAATCCGTGCTCGAACTGGTTGAATCGATGGATTCGGCCATGACGCTCGCGGTAAATCTTTGCCCTGCGGTCCTCAGTGACGAACCTTTCTGCGAATGGTTGTTGCGCGAACTGCAGCGGCGAGTCAACCGGCGCGCCAAAATCGTATGCGAATTTTCCGATCACGTCGTCGCGCAGCAGCTCGCTGCCGTACGCGCATTCGGGGGGCGCCTGCGCAAGCTGGGTCACGGCATTGCGGTAGACCATTTTGGACGCGATGCGACAGGCTTCGGCTATTTGCAGTCGTTGCTGCCGGACTATGTGAAGATCGACGGGATCTACGTGCGGGAACTTGAATCCGATTCCAATAACCGCTTCTTCATCGGAACCTTGTGCACCGCTTTGCACGGCCTGGATATCGCGACCATAGCGGAAAGCGTCGAAACCCGGGCCGCATGGGCGATACTGCGGGATCTCCGTGTCGACGGCGTCCAAGGCTTCGCAGCCGGCGGGCCCGAGCCGGTCGAGACCCTGCGCTCGAGCCCCTGATACGCCAGCCCCGCCCGTCAGCTGCCGCGGAGATGCGAACCCGTCTGGTTCGGCTGCTCTTCCGGTTCCGGGCGCGACGCTTCCGCGGCGGGGCGGCACGCTAGCACCTCCGCGATCAGACTACCGGAAGACAGCCGAGTCTCTACTCTGTCGCCTGGGGCAACGCTTCGGCTGTCGAACAGGATTTCCCTGTCGGCCAGCCGGCGCGTGATACTGTAACCGCGTCTCAGGGTGGCGAGCGGACTGACGTTGTCAAGCAGGTGTACGGCCTTGGCGAAGCGCTGCCGGCTGCGCTGCAGCTCGCTGCGCAGGGTGCTCCACAGGCGACCCTCGAGTTGCACGAGCAGGCGCTGCAAAGCGTGCACGCGATGCCGAGGGTTAGTCGATCCCAGGCGCGCGGCTGCATTTGCTACTCGGCTGCGGGCTTGCTGTAACTCGGCCTGCATGACTCTGCGTAGTCGGAGCTCGAGCCCGTCGAGCCGCTGCTGTTGCTGCGGCAGGCGAACACCGGGGTGCAGCGAGCGGACCCGCGCCGTCAAGTGGCGCAACCCTAGCGTGGAGTCCATCAGTTTGCGCCGCGCTACGGAGAGTAGACGCATACGCAGTTGCTCGTTGCGTCGAAACCAGTCCGAGCGGTCGGGGGTGACCAGCTCCGCTGCGGCGGAAGGCGTCGGTGCTCGCTGGTCGGCGACGAAATCCGCGATGGTGAAATCGATTTCATGGCCGACCCCGGTGACGATCGGTAGCTCACAGTCGAAGATCGAGTGCGCGACCGATTCGTCGTTGAAGGCCATTAGATCCTCCAAGGAGCCGCCACCGCGGCACAGCAGCAAGACGTCGCATTCGGCCCTCCGGCAGGCGGTGCGCAGCGCCGCGGCGATGCTGCCCGGCGCCTCCTCGCCTTGCACGAGAGTCGGGTAGATGATCACCGGGATCGCTGGGAATCGCCTGCGTAAGACGGAGAGCACGTCGCGCAGGGCTGCGCCGCTGGAGGAGGTGATGATGCCGATCTGTCGGGGGAACACCGGCAACCCGCGCTTGTGAGCCGAATCGAAAAGCCCCTCGGCTGCCAGCTTTGCCTTACGCTGCTCGAAGGCGAGACGGAGCGCCCCCTCGCCAGCAGTTTCCATGTGCTCCACGGTGAGCTGGAAATCGCCCCTCGGCTCGTATAACCCCACGCGCACCCGCGCCAGCACCTGCATGCCGTTGGCAGGCTGCATGCGCAGCCGCAGTCGCTGCGTGCGAAACAGCGCGCACCGCACCTGGGATTGCGGGTCTTTCAGGGAGAAGTAGAGATGGCCGGACGAAGGGCGTGCCAGGTTGGAGATCTCGCCTTCGATCCAGAGCAGCGGAAAACTCCCGTCGAGGACCGCGCGGACCTCGCGGTTGAGCCGGGTGACGGAATAGATATCCCGTTGCGGGGACTGCGTATCGGTTTTCACGGGAAGAAACAGAACGGCCGGGCGCTTGCCCGGCCGAGGTTGTGAAGCAGGGTCGGGGGCGTTTCAGTTGACGAGATAGGGGGGGTTGCCCGCTCCTTTCTCCGCCATCGCCTGTTCGTAACCCAACTCGCCCTGGCGCTTCGCCTTTTTGGCGAGCTTGATCGCGGTCGCGTAGTCGCCCTTGCCTGCGGCGGTGGCCGCGGACTTGAGGATTTTTCCTGTGTCGCGCCATTCGCCACCCACGGACGCGGCCTTCTTACGCGCGGCCTCCGCTTCGGCCATCACCGCTTCGTAGTGAGCCTTGTCGGCCGTTTTTTCCACCGACTGCTCCATCGCTTTCATCTCGGCGCCTACCTTGTCGTCTCCCGACCCGGAGGTGGTCGCGCAACCGGTGATCGCCAAGGATCCGCAAAGGGCAAGTGCCGAGTAGAGCACGCTCTTGTTCATATCTCCATCTCCTCAAGCTAATGTTCGTAATTCTAAAGATGATCAATTCACTGAAATTAACGTGTTTGGCTTGCTTATTCCCCGCCGGATCCCGGGGTTTGTTATTGTGGCCAAGTAGATTACCCAGTTTACCGGGGTAAGGTCAAATCCTATAATGAGCCGCCAATATCGATACCGATTCATGGAAACTACCTAATGCGCCTTGTTCAGGAAGCCCTGACCTTCGATGACGTCTTGCTGGTCCCCGCCCACTCCCGGGTGCTGCCGAAGGACGTAGATCTCAAGACCCGCCTGACACGCGATATCGGGTTGAATATCCCCTTGGTGTCGGCGGCCATGGACACCGTGACCGAGGCTAGGCTGGCGATCTCGCTGGCGCTGGAAGGCGGCATCGGCATCGTCCATAAGAATATGAGCTTCGAGGCTCAGGCGAGGGAGGTGCGGAGCGTCAAGAAGTACGAAAGCGGGGTGATCCGGGAGCCGATCACCGTAACCCCCGACACCAGTATCTTCGAGGTCATGGAACTGACCCGGTCGCACCGGATCTCCGGAGTGCCAGTCACCGACAGCGGAAAATTGGTGGGTATCGTTACCAGCCGGGACCTGCGGTTCGAGACTCGGATGAGCGATCCCGTTTCGTCGATCATGACGCCGGAGGAACGCTTGGTTACGGTCCGGGAGGGGGCGAGCAGGGAACAGGTGGTTGCTTTGCTGCACAAGCACCGGATCGAGAAGGTGCTGGTGGTAAACGATCGCTTCGAGCTGCGCGGCCTGATCACCGTCAAGGATATCCAGAAAGCCAAGGATTACCCGGACGCATGCCGTGACGAGCACGAGCGCTTGCGGGTCGGAGCGGCTGTCGGCACGGGCGCGGGTACCGAGGAGCGGGTCGACGCACTGGTCCGCGCCGGCGTGGACGTGGTGGTGGTAGACACGGCCCATGGACACTCCCAGGGGGTCCTGGACCGGGTGGCCTGGGTGAAGAAGAGCTATCCCGAGGTGCAGGTGATCGGCGGCAACATCGCGACGGCGGGGGGTGCAAAGGCGCTGGCCGAAGCCGGAGCCGACGCCGTGAAGGTGGGCATCGGGCCCGGCTCGATCTGTACCACCCGCATCGTCGCCGGGGTCGGGGTTCCGCAGATTACCGCGGTGGCGAATGTTGCGAAGGCACTCGCGGGCACCGGGATTCCGCTGATCGCTGACGGTGGTCTGCGCTATTCCGGCGATGCCTCCAAGGCACTGGCTGCGGGCGCCTATTCGGTCATGATCGGTAGCCTGTTCGCCGGCACGGATGAGGCGCCGGGCGAGGTGGAGCTGTACCAGGGACGCTCCTACAAGTCCTACCGGGGCATGGGCTCCCTAGGCGCCATGTCCAGCAAACAGGGTTCCAGCGACCGCTACTTCCAGGAGGGCACCAAGGACGAGGAGAAGTTGGTTCCCGAGGGAATCGAAGGTCGCGTCCCGTACAAGGGGACGGTGCTCAATATCGTCTACCAACTGATCGGTGGTCTGCGCTCCAGCATGGGGTACACCGGCTGCACCAGTATCGACGAGATGCGGACCAAACCGGAATTCGTACGGGTCACAAATGCGGGGGTGACTGAGTCCCATGTCCACGATGTGACCATTACCAAGGAAGCGCCGAACTACCGGCGGGATTGATCCCGCCGCGCCGGTCGAGGCGATGATGATCGCAGGACACCAGGCGCCCGGTTCGCCTGTTTTGATTCGAATCTGCCGCCAACCAGGGCCATGGCTCGCCAGCGCTATCGCGGGCGGCGGCGTGGCCCTTCGCACCCGGAGCCGGTCATGAGCCACGCTCACCAGGATATTCATGCGCACCGCATACTGATCCTTGATTTCGGATCCCAGTACACCCAACTCATCGCGCGCAGGGTGCGCGAGGCAGGGGTCTATTGCGAGATCTTTCCCTACGACAACGCGATCGAAGCCATTGCAGCGGGAAGCCCCGGTGGCGTGATCCTCTCCGGTGGACCCGAAACCGTCACCTCGGAGGATACGCCACGGGCACCGGACGAGGTATTTGAACTCGGTGTTCCGGTACTCGGTATCTGCTACGGGATGCAGACCATGGCGGCCCAGCTTGGCGGCAAGGTTGACTCCGCCAGCGCCCACGAGTACGGCTATGCCCAGGTGCGGGCCCGGGGACATTCCCGTCTGTTGCGCGACATCGAAGACCATACCAGTCCCGAGGGTTACGGCCTGCTCGACGTATGGATGAGTCACGGAGACCGAGTCGAAGAGCTGCCTCCAGGGTTCAAGGTCATCGCGTCGACGGAGAACGCGCCCCTGGCAGGAATGGCGGACGAGGAGAAAAGGTTCTACGGGCTGCAGTTTCATCCCGAGGTTACCCACACGCGGCAGGGTAAGCGCATCGTAGAACGCTTTCTATTCGAGATCTGTGGATGCGAGTCCTTGTGGACACCCGGCAGCATCATCGAGGACAGCATCGCTCATGTGAGGGAGCTGGTCGGCGGCGGAACGGTCCTCCTGGGGCTTTCCGGGGGAGTGGATTCTTCCGTGGTCGCCGCCCTCTTGCATAAGGCGATAGGCGAGCAACTGACCTGCGTGTTCGTCGACAACGGGCTGCTCCGACTGCACGAGGGAGATCAGGTCATCGCGACCTTTGCTGAGCACATGGGGGTCCGAGTGATTCGCGTGGATGCGGAGCAGCGCTTCCTGCGTGCCCTTAGAGGGGTTGCCGATCCGGAGCAGAAACGCAAGATCATCGGCAACCTTTTCGTCGAGGTCTTCGAAGAGGAGGCGGGAAAACTATCCGATGTGGGATGGTTGGCGCAGGGGACCATCTATCCCGACGTAATCGAATCGGCGGGGGCTAAATCCGGTAAGGCGCACGTCATCAAGTCGCACCACAATGTCGGTGGTCTACCGGAGCAGATGAAGCTGAAACTCATCGAGCCGCTG
>JAHEIA010000275.1 GCA_024639625.1 Chromatiales bacterium | reverse complement strand
GCTTTCGCAACTCGAGTACATCGAATCTACCTTTACGTTCAAAGCGGATGGGGCTTTCGTTCAGAAGAGCGACTACCAAAGCTTCTGCTGCATTGAAGCTGTGGATCCCGACTGTGTTTACTTTTGCAACCTGGCCAACGACACTGAGGTTGCCACCAGCAACTCATTGAGCCTTTCAGCCAAAAAAGTGAATTGCGAGTTGTTGCGAATCCGTGAAACGCGGCTCACATCGAGAGATGAAGGGTTGAACCGACCAAAGGTCGAGGACACACCCCTAATATGAGGCGGGATAGCCTCGTTATCGGGGAAACAAAAGAAATAGAACCATCGTTGCTATCCAGACGGCGGGCGATCCGCATCGCTGTGCTGATGCTTTCTGCCGGCGTCTGCACGGCAGCTTTCGCGGAATTGTATAAGTGGACGGATGATCACGGACAGGTCCACTACTCTGACCGCGCTCCGAACGACCGGCCCTCAGAAGACCTGTCGCCGCGGATTGGGCCACGAAGGGCGTCGCCACCTCCTCCAGTATATACCCAGGATCCCGCGGTAGAACGCTGGCAAGAAGTCTGGGAGGAACGCAAACCGGTACTCGAAGAAAGGCGACGCGAGGTCCGGGAGAAACGCGCGGCCAGAGCATTGGAGAAACGCAAGCTCCTGTGTGCGAAAGCCCGGGCGGTCGTGAAGCTGTTGGAAGACAACCAGAATCGATTTCTTTTCCGGCGTGACGCGCAGACTGGGCATCTCCTGGACGCCATGAGCCGGCACGAAATTCATACCGAGTTGGAGAACTGGAATAAGATCCGCAAGAAGAATTGCCGGAAGGGAGAATCCCGTTACCCGCCGCCCTATCATCCATTCTATGCGGACGAGCTGCCGTTCTGGGTAGACGGTTGAGGGGCGACCTCGACCCGCTTGCCGGCTGGCCCGCGCGCAAACCGTAAACGCCAGTCCCCCTCCTGCGCAGGATGCGCGCGCTCCAGCATGTCGGGCTCGCACCAAGGCTCCGCGGAAGAACAAACGCCTCGATATTCCGGAGCAGAAATATCCGCCCGTCGCCGCGTTCGTGCGCTTTCAGGCCGCTGCCCGCTGGCCCTATTTACTGCGGCAAAACAACCGCCGCTGGCAGGGTAAAGGAAAAGATGCTGCCTTTCCCGGCGCGGCTGGCGAGCCAGATGCGCCCCCCCTGCAGCTCGACGATGCGCTTCGCGATGGCCAGCCCCAACCCCGCGTGATCGGCCGCTTCTCCCTGGTTGGAAACCCGACTGAAAGGCTGAAAGATCTCGAGTTGATCCTGCTCCGGGATGCCGTGTCCGGTGTCGCTTACATGCACCGCGATCATCGCACCATCGCGCTCGAGAGACAGGCGCACTTGCCCGTCACGCGGCGTACAGCGCAAGGCGTTCTCGATCAGATTGTCCAGCACGCGTTCCGTTAGACCAATATCCGCGCTTACGAACGGCAGATCGCGCACCGGCGCGGCCGCAACCTCGACGCCCCGCTCGCGCGCACTCAAACGGAACTTTTGCACCACGTCCTGTACCAGTTCCGCGGCCGAGAAGGCCTCGCAGTGAGGTTGGGTCTCGTTCGCGTCAAGCTTGGCGAGTTCGAAAAGCTCGGAGACCAGTCGGCTGAGCCGCTCGCTATGCCGCAGCGCGATTTCGACGTATTCCGCGCGCTCCTGATCGGACAGCTCCCCCTCTTTGAGCTTGAGCGATTCCAGGTACCCGCGCAGGGAGGCCAGCGGCGTGCGCAGGTCGTGGGATACGTGAGCCACCATCTCGCGCCGCAAGGTGTCCTTCTTCTGCAGCGCCTCCAGCTGGGCGATGATGCGTTGTGCCATGCGGTCGAAGGTCGCACCGAGCTGGTCGACCTCATCGGCCGGGCGGCTCGGGCTTTCCGCGTAGGGTTCGTGAACTGCGAAGCCACTGTGGTCGAACCGCTCCATGACCTGAGCCAAACGCCGCAGACGCCGCGTGAGGATATGGAACCCCACCAAGCCAGCCAGTAGGCCCACGGCAAGACTCGCAACCACCGCCCAGGCGCTCAGCTGAAAGAGAAAGCTCTCCCGGGCGAGCTTCTCGACCGCGTCGAATTCCTCACCGCGCAGCACCACGTAGAGATAGCCCTCCGGGTGCTCCGCGGAAGGCACGGGGGTTACGGAAAAGGTCTTGCGCCGATCATGGCTGCGTGGGTCGTCACCTAACAGCGGGAGCTCCGCCTCGCCCCCTAAGTAGTCCAGTATCGGCTGTAGGGACACTCGCTTGCGCTTTACCTTTGCAGGGTCCGCCGAATAGGAGAGGATGCTTCCCTGGTTGTCGAGCAGATAGATCTCGATACTGGGATTGATCAGCATGTACTCCTGGAAGGTCTCCTGCAGCGCGCCCTCATCGATCCTGCCCTCGCGCACCAGGTTGCGATCCGCCACCAGGTTGCGCGCCAGGTCACGGTTGAAGCGCTGACCGACGGTCTGCAGATAATGCTGTGTGGCCGATGTGCTGAGCAGGGCATAAACCAGCCCCATGGCAACGAATAACAGCACCAGAACGGCGGCGAGCTTCGCGTACAGGGTCTGCAACAGCCGCATGCTGATCAGCCCTCCGCGAACTTGTAGCCGACGCCCCAGACCGTGAGGATATAACGCGGTTTGGCCGGGTCCTGCTCGATCTTGGCGCGCAGGCGGTTGATATGCGAATTCACCGTGTGCTCGTAGCCCTCGTGGCTGTAACCCCAGACCTGATCCAGGAGCTGACCTCGGCTGTAGACGCGGCCCGGGTGGCTGGCGAAATGATATAGCAGATCGAACTCGCGGGCGGTCAAGTTCACCAGTCGCTGCTCGATCGCGACCTCGCGCTTCTCCAAGTCGATGCTGAGGTCGCCGCAGACCAGAGTACCGGTCTGCAAGGGGGCAACGGTCGTCTGGCGCAGCGCGTCGACGCGCCGCAGCAAGGCCTTGATGCGCGCTAAGAGTTCCGGGATGCTGAACGGTTTCGTCAGGTAGTCGTCCGCTCCGATCTCTAAACCCAATACCCGGTCCAACTCGCTGGAGCGTGCGGTGAGCATGAGGATCGGGACGTACCCCGGCTCCGCCCGCAGGCTCTTGCAGACCTCGAGCCCGTCCAGATCCGGAAGCATCAGATCCAACACCACGAGATCGTACTTACCGTCACGAAACCTGCGCAGTCCTTCGCCACCGTGCGCAGCGATATCCGCGTCGCACCGTATGTCGCGCAGATGCAGCCGGAGAAGCCGCGCGATATCCGGATTGTCCTCGATGATCAAAACCTTGTGGGTCATACCCTGATGAACCTCAGCGCGAGACAGGCAGTGTACCCAACTCGCGGAGCGGCGGGCCAGCCCTGCCCTGCAGCAAGTACCGGGGCACGGCTCTCCAGCGGGGGTGCTCGCCCTACCTCGAGGGGTAAACTCGGGCGCACACCCGCTGGTCGCAGCCTGTGGGATTACCGCCTTGCACCACTCACATGGATGACAACCCGAGCCACGGGGTTAAGCCAGCGGTGGATTCGGCTATCCAGGTCGCTGAAGCCTCCGGTGGGGTCCATGTCGCCCAGAACGCCCCGGTGAATGTGGACGCTGGGGATGTGGTCGACGCCCGCCGCCCCGGTCGCGCCGCTGCCGCCGCTGCCGCCGGGATCCGCCGGCACTCCGGGTACGTTCGGCATACCGCCACCGTTGATGATCTCGTCGTTGGCCTCGGTGCCCGCATCGTAGCCATTGAGGTAGACGGTGTAGCTGCCCCGACGACTGGGGATAGGGAAGCTGTCCAATCCCACGAAGCCGTCGTTGGTTGGCAGCAACATGGCGACGATGGATAGCCGTGCGTTGCGGCGGCCACGCAGGTCGAGCGAGGCGATGGCTGTGGCCCCCGGGGCCAGCAAACCGCCAGCGGGATCAGCTTCGACAACGCCGCCGGCAAACTCCACGTCTCCGACCAGGCCGCTGATATCGCCCCCTTCGGCCATCGCTTGTAGATGGGCGGAGGCCGGCGTAGCGACCTCGAATAGGTCCGTGTTGGTGCCGTGGGCGGCCACCAGCAGCGGGGTGAAGTAGGTGCCGTTGGTGAGGTTGGTGACCTCTACCCAGAGATCAGGGTGTCGATCTCGGGCTTGCGCCGGGCCAGTCGTCAACAAGCCGACGGAAACCATTGCGGCTAGGATGGTGCGTTTCATCGAATAGTCCTCCTGAGTAGTCCCTGTGCAACATGCCCTATCCATTACAGGTCGATCCGGTCCCGCACCAATCACGGAATTGTCACGGTTTCATAACAAGCGTTCTGCGCACTTCGTGAATAGTTCACAAAATCCGGGCCCATCCGTTCACGGTTTTGCGTGGCTGCAACAAGGTACCTTGTGCCTCAAGCGATGCACCCATGCAAAACCACCGGAGGAACAGACGATGAAAAAAATCGGATTCTACAAACAGACATTGACTCTGCTACAGGCGCTCCTGGTCCTTTGCACCAGCACCGTTCAAGCACAGGACAGCGCAACTACCGAGGACAATCGCTGGCAGCAGCGTCGCCTCTTTGAGCCCACCGCGAGCGAGCGGCTCGCCGAAGCAAAAGGCCGAGTCGTGATCTATGACGGTTTACAAGACGTGGAGGTCGCCCAGGCTATGGACCAGGAGTTCGAGCGGGTTGATTCCATGATGTTCATCCGCACGCAAATCACGGACGACACAGGCACGGTAGTCGACTCCGAGGACGAGGGCTGCGACTGAAATTCCGTTTCGACATGGGCGGTATTTTGCTTACACAGCGGCAACTCGGTTGGACCATGAGAGCATGGCGCAGCCTGCTCTATCTCAGGCGGGCAGGAAGCGCCTCGGACGCCCGAGCCTTACACCTCCGGGATCACCGCGACGGCATCGCCCACGCGCAACATTCCACCCTTGATCACGCGCAGACCGACACCCGCCCCTTTGCCGAGAGCCTTGCCGGCCCCGGGTCTCACGAGCCGATCGAGGTAACCACAGGGTGGACGCAGCCGGTCGAACAGCAACAGCGCCTCTCCGATGCGGACCCGGCGCCTC
>JAHEIA010000274.1 GCA_024639625.1 Chromatiales bacterium | reverse complement strand
TCGGACCAGGGAAACCGTCCCGACAGCACCAGCCGCGACCGCGGCGATCGAGAAAGGTAGCCCCAATGTACTCCGCAGCACGGCCCCTCCCGCGTGTAACACCCATCGCAACCACTCCATTGACCATGGCGGCAAGGGCATGAAGGTCTCATGCCAGAACTCCGCGAAGTAGGAGTCAGCATTGAGCGCACGCAGCACGGTTACGTAAAAGAGCAGACTGCTGACGGCCCAAATCCCTCCAGCGATCAAGGTTCGATCCAACACCGTCCAATCTCTGAGCAGCACCGCTCGCAAACCAAGTGCCAGCACGGCGCCCGCCAGCACAAACACCGCGGGGAAGGAGCACCAGACAAGAACACCGCCGACGATACCGAATGCCGCTGCGCTCAGAACGCCAAGCTGCTTCCGCTCTACCTGCAGCACCATCCACCAAACCACGACCGCCACGAGGCAATCGATGGCGTATGGTTTGACCTCGGTGGCATAGCGAACGAGTGGCCAGGACAATCCGAACAACAGGATTGCAATCAACGCTCCCTTTGGCGGAACCACCGATCGGACAATTCGGGCGAACAAGAGCAAGGAGACGATGCCGCTGACCGTCAGCAGGAACCGAAGTGCCAATTCGCCCTCGCCCAGCAGGAGCGACACCATCTTCTCCAGCCACAGGAAACCAACCGGAGCGGCTTGGTGGAACTCCAGAGGCTGTGCGAGCTCGCCAAACCCCCGACGAACGATATTCAAGGCGAGGCAGGCTTCGTCGAACCACATCGAACGGCATTGGAAGTAGTGAAACAGATGCAGAACGATTCCCGCGGCAACAGCGGCGCAAGCCAGCCGAGCCCCGCCTCGGTCATCTGGATCCAGTTCTTGTTTTGAAACCAGCAAAATCTAGCCTGCTCTTGTCACCGCTCTCACTGCTGCGGGCAGAGATACCGCACCCCTGAGCGCCAGCGCTGTCGCAGCCCCTGAACTTCCCAATAGGAAACCCCGTCGAGGGCTGGTGACCCACCAGATGCCTCTGCGAAACCCTAACATTCCCCCCGGCGCTGCCATTCTTTGACCTCGAGCGATGAGCCTACGGAATCGACCTGCAAATCAGCGAACCCCTGATTAACTCCTTCCTCTGGTGATAATACAACCTAACGAACCGATCACCGGAGAATGACCCCAATGCGGCAGGAATCTCTGGCAGACGGCGGTTTCGAGAAGTTTCGCAAGAATACGCGCAAAGAACAGTTTCTTGACAAAGCGGAAGCCATTCTGCTGTGGAAAGCGTTGACGCAGCCCATTGAGCCGTCTTCTCCTAAGCGCAAGGGGGCGGGGTGTTGTCGGGTCGGTGCAGTACGCATGCTGCAGGACACCAGTACTCGCGAATGGTCCGGTGTTACCAAGTCAGGCCCGGTGAGTTGTTTGCGCGCCTGCAAGCCGGGAGAAGAGTGCTGAGAATCGCTGCGCGCAAACCGGCCAGGCGTACTCTGTCTCTGCCAGGGACATTCCCGCAGCCGCAATGCGTCGTGCGAGGTCTGGGTCGCGATGCAGGCGCAACACGGCTTCCGCGAGCTGCGCGGGTTGCCGCTTGTCGACCAGTAACCCGGTCTCTTCGTGGCGTACAAAATCGCCTATGCCTCCGGTATGCGTAGCGACGACCGGGGTTCGCGCCAGCATCGCCTCGAGGAACACCAGCCCCTGCGCCTCGAACCAAGATGGTCCGACGAAGATATCCGCGGCCGACAGGTGTGCCAGAAGCTCGTCGGGATCGAGCCATCCGAGAAAAACCACGCTGTCCGTGAGACCGAGGGTGCGTGCCTGGGCCTCGAAAAGGGCCCGCTCCGGCCCGTCCCCAATGAGCATGGCCCTTACGCAGGGCAGCTTCTTGCGCAGCATCGCCAGGGAGTCGAGCAGGTCCTGCACGCCTTTTTCCGCGACCATGCGCCCGGCGAACGCGAGGAGCGGCCCGGGCGCTGTCTTGTGGCTCCGACGTATGGCGCGGACGCGAGCGCTGTCCGGACTGCGCTTCGGATCGACCCCCATCGGACAGAGATGAACGCGTTCGGCGGGCGCACCGAGCCGGATGACAGCGTCCCGGGTCGCACGGCTGTTTGCCGTGATGGCATCCGAGTGGGTGAGAGCCCAGCGCTTTACCGGATCGATCCAGGCTCCGCGCAGCGCCAGGACATCGCTTCCGTGGACCGTCACCACATGTGGTATACCAGCTAATCGGGCGATCATGGCCCCCAACGCCCCTTGGGGAACCAGCCAATGGGAGTGCAGCAAGGAATAGCGCTCGCTTGCCGCGAGCCGTGCCAACGCCAGGGTTTCGCTGCTGAGGAATGCGGGCACCTGCAGCCAACGCGCTGGATTCTTACGCAGGTTGATCAGGGCGCCACCGTTGTAGCATAGGGTTTGGGCGGCGCTTGGCCACAGGTAGCGGAAGCGGCGGACGGCGACCCCCTGCAGCCTTTCCTGGCGTGCCGCCCGCGGTGCGTGGGGGGCGAGGATCTCCACATCCCAGTCCAGATCTTTGAGACAGCGCGCCAGATCAAGTACGAACGCGGTTGTGCTGTCACCCTGCCAGCGCGGGAGACTCGAGGAAACTGACAGGACACGGCCTTTCACGCGCCCTCCGGGCGGATTGTGCGCATTGGATGATGACGACTATGGGGTTGGCGACGCGATCCCGGCCACCGAGCAAGCCCTGCCAGCGCAAGCTGTGGGTCAGCATGGTCGAGCACATGTTTCAGAAGCGGTGGGGAATTCGAGGATCCCGGCATGCAGCAGAACGCCGAAAGCGGGGTTCGCTCTCCCCGCGCCTTGTTGGGCTGCGGCCTGCGGCGGTTTCTGGCGTTGACCGGCTCTGGATCGCGGTTTATCGTCGACGGGCTGTCGGTTTGCCCCGTGTGGGGGATGCCCGCTCCTGTCACCACGGGCTTGGGCTGATAGGAATGCCTGTCCCCAGAGTCGGAAACGGCAAAGGCGCCTCGCTGTTCTGAGCCGGTGCCGGAACTCCGCCAGGTGCGAAACAAGGATTCGCTGATGTCAATCGACGTTACAGTCATCATAGTGACCTACAATGATAAGCGAAGATTGCTCGATTGCCTCCGCTCCCTGGATCAGCAAAGCTTGCCGGCAAACCGGCGCGAAATTCTGGTGGTAGACGACGGTAGTACCGATGGCACGAGCGATGCCGTCGCAACCGAGTTCCCGCTGGCGCGGCTGATCCGCAAGGTGCACGGGGGTGCGGACACCTCCCGGCAACACGGAGTCGAGGGCGCTGCCGGGCGCTATTTGGCCTTTATCGATTCCGATTGCGTTGCGCCGTCGGATTGGCTTGCCAAACTGCTTTCGGTTCTGCAGGCCGAGCGGGTCGGCGCCGTTGGCGGCCGGATCGTGCACCGCGGCCGCTTTCTCACGCGGCTGGTCGGCATCGCCGATTTCGGCGAGTTCCAGGGTTCCCAGGCGAAGGACGTGGCGACCGTGCCGACCTGCAACCTCGGGGTCTCGCGGCGCCTGGCGAGCAGATTCCCGTTCGACCCCGGATTACCCGCGGGTGGAGATGTCGATTTCTGCCACCGCCTGCGTCAGGCTGGCGAACGGGTCGTGTTCCGTCCCGAGATCACAGTCCTGCATCGGCCCGATCCCAAGCTCGCGGAGTTCTTCCGCCGGGGGGCGCGTTATGGCAGCAGCTTTGTTCGCCTGCGCCTGCTGAATCCTTCGGTGCGCTATGCGGGCCTGGTTCGCGCCGGGATACTGGGAGTGTTGTTCGCGGTCCTGGCTCGAGGCGGACTCGACGCTTACCGCTTGGTGCGCTATCGCAGGAATGCGGGATTTCGCTACTACGAACTCCTGCCGGCCCTGCTGATCTTGTTTGCCTACCGGGTGTACTCGTTGCCAAGCGCCCTGAGGGCGCTGCGTGTGCAGGGGGGCTGAGCGGTGCGCGTTCTGCATCTCACGGATGATCTGCAATGTACGGGCGGGATCCGCAGCTACATCCAGCACCTGGTCGAGGCTACCCGGGAACGCGGACACTATGCCGAGGTCTACAGCCCGGTGCTGGACGCCAAGAAAAGTGATCTCTTGAGTCGCTGGATCAGCCCCCGCTACCTGGCGGAGGTCCGCGAGTCGATTTCCCGGGTTCGCCCCGATCTGGTCCACGCGCACAGCGTATCGATGCGTCTTTCCCCCTGGCCCCTGCGTGCGGCGCGAGAGGCTGGGCTACCGGTCGTGATGACCGTGCACGACTTTAACTACACTTGCCCGCGGAAATGGATGATCCGCCCCGACAACCAACCCTGTACCACTGGATTCGGCTGGCGCTGTCTAATATCCAACTGCCGCACCAACCCGGAAGGCTGGCGCTTCCTCGCTTACCACGATCTGCGCTGGCTAAAGATTGCGCTTCACCGGCCCATGCTGGCCCGCTTCGCAGATGTTTTCGTGTGCCCGTCGCGGGCGCTCGCGGACTGGATGCGGCGGAGCATGCGGCTGACCAACATAGTACATATCCCCAACTTCATTCGTCATCCACCGCCCGCCCAGCTTGCCTTTCCTGACCTCCACCGGCTGCTTTTTGTGGGCAGGTTGAGCCCGGAGAAGGGTGTCGATGTGTTGCTGCGCGCGATGCCTTCGATGCTGCGTCAGGACCCGGCCGCGAGCCTTTCCGTCATCGGCGACGGCCCGGAGCGCAGCGCGCTGCAACGGCTCTCCCAGCGCCTGGGGCTCGCGCAACAGGTCCGTTTTCTGGGGCAGATCGACAACGCTGAATTGAGCGAGCATTACGCGCAGGCAGCGGTGTGTGTCCAGCCCAGCCGCTGGCTCGAAAACGGCCCCATCTCCGCCATCGAGGCTTTGGCTTTCGGGCGACCGCTGGTCGCGGCCAACACCGGCGGCCTGCCGGAAATGATCGAGCAGGGGGTGACCGGATATACCTTCGAGCGGGACAATCCGGAGGACCTTTCCGCCCAGTGTCTGCGTCTGCTGGGCAACCCGGATCGGCTGCAGGGCTTCGGCCGCAGCGCCCGGGCCCGCTTTGACTCCGTCTATACTGCGGAGAACCATTTCGCTAGGCTCCTC
>JAHEIA010000273.1 GCA_024639625.1 Chromatiales bacterium | reverse complement strand
CCGCCTCGACCAAAGTTCCGACCCCATGCGGACGACCGGGAAACAGACTTGCCGTGTGCCCGTCCGTCCCCATACCGAGCAACACCAGATCGAAGGGCAGAACCGGGCGCACGCACTCGGCGTAGAGCTGGGCCGCCTTTTCCGGGCCGAGCTCCGCCGGGATCTCGTGCACGTTTGGCCGAGGAAAGGCCACCTTGGCGAGCCAGGTCTGCCACGCCATGCGGCTGTTGCGATCGGAATGCTCCGGGGGGAGACAACGTTCGTCGCCGAAATAGATCTGCCAGGCACTCCATTGAGCGCTTTCTTGGGCGAGGATGGCGTATGCGGCTTGGGGGGTGCGCCCCCCCGCCAGAACCACGCGGAATACACCACGCCGGACAATCGCTCGAGTTGCTGCGTCGAGGGTTGTCCGCGCAACAGCAATCGCCACCTGCTGCGCATCCTGCGCAACCTGCCAGCGAACCTGCGTGGGTGCTAGCGGACGTAGCTCGATCACCGCCAGCCGCCCAAGGGTGACCGGCGTGGATCTCCAAAGGTCGGGGAACGGCTTTCCGGGTCCGCCCCATCAGCATGCCTGATCATCCGGTGGTTGCAGCTTCCGGAGCAGCGATTCCCCGCCAAGGAACAGGACGACGCAGCGGACCCATAGCCCGATGCGCCCAGTCTCGGCACGCGGCCCCCGGCAATCGGTGGAGTGCCGCCTTGTACCGCCTATTTGGCCTTGTCCAGGTTTTCGAGCAAGGGCTTCGCCTGCGGATTCTCGACCGAGCGGGTGATCAGAATATCCACCGGTTGCACCACTTTTCCGTAATACGCGCTGTTCAAGCTATCTCGCACCCCGATGACCGACCCCTCGAGCGTCAACCCGCCGAAGACCCCCTTGGTACGGGAGAATTGCAGGATGTCTACTGTAGCGGCCTGGGCGCCCGCCCCAACGGGCCCAGCGGCAACGCTGGCATCTGCACCGAGTTGTGCCTTGGTGCTGAGAAGCGAGTCCCGGCCCTTGTCGGTCATCGCCATCAGGACCACCTGAGCGGCCTCTCCGCCGGCCTGGAGTCCCCAGGAAACCGAGCCGATGGTGGCAAACGAAGGATAGCTCCAACCGCCCGCCTTTTCATCGTGCACCGAAACCACGCCCGTGCCACCAGAACCACCAAAGATGAACCCCGCCTTGAGCAGGGTCGGAACGATCAACACCGCCTTCGCATTCTTGATGTGGTCACGGAACCAGGTCATATCGGGATCACCCCTGAAATCCTGCAAGGTCGCATTGGCCTCGGTAACCACCTCTTCAGCCTTCGCCTGATCACTGGCATCGGCATTCACTGTGGCGGCCGCAAAGGTCAACACTGCGGCAACCGGCCACACAAGCTTATTCATTGCTACCTTCATCGTTTCACTCCTTTCTGCGGATACAAGAATCCCTGAATCAACGCTCAGGCGCAGGTTGGATCCAACCCGCTCGATACACGGAGTTCACTCGAGCACCTGGTATCTACTCTGCGACTTCAAGTATAGGCCGTCGCCACCATCAGCACCTGAAGCAGTTGGAGCACATCATCGCCGCATCAGGAATCGGGTTCAACCCCTGTTCGCCCCCGCGCGGGGGGTCTAGACCCGCCACCGGGGGACAGGAACAAAAAGGGCGGCTCAGGGCCGCCCTCTCTTGCTCGGCCAGCACAAGGCGTCATTCCCGCTTGTAATCCGGGCTGGCACTGATCTTGTGGATACTGAGGTCGGCCCCCTGGTACTCCTCCTCCTGGGTGAGTTTCAAACCGACGGCCGCCTTGAGGACACCGTAGACTACGAAGCCACCGAGCAGGGCGATCGCGACCCCCAACAGTGTACCGACCACCTGGGCCCCCAGGCTGACCCCGCCCAAACCACCCAGCGCCTGGTGACCGAAGATGCCGGCGGCGATACCGCCCCAGACCCCGCACAGCCCGTGCAACGGCCAGACGCCGAGCACATCGTCGATCTTCCAGCGATTCTGGGTCAAGGTAAAGGTCCAGACAAACAGCGCCCCCGCTCCCGCTCCCACCACCAGGGCCCCCAGAGGATGCATGATGTCGGAACCCGCGCACACCGCGACCAGCCCCGCCAGGGGGCCGTTATGCACGAAACCAGGGTCGTTTCTGCCGGCAACCAAGGCCGCCAGTACGCCGCCGACCATCGCCATCAAGGAATTCAGTGCGACCAACCCGCTCACTGCCTCCACAGTCTGCGCCGACATCACATTGAAGCCGAACCAACCGACGGTCAGCACCCAGGAGCCGAGCGCGAGGAACGGGATGCTGGATGGGGGATGGGCAGCGATGACTCCGTCTTTGCGATAACGGCCGTGGCGCGAACCTAGCATCAGCACAGCGGACAAACCGATCCATCCGCCTACGGCATGCACGACGATCGAACCGGCGAAATCGTGGAATCCAACCCCGAAGGCATCCTCGATCCATCCCTGAATCCCCAGATTCCCGTTCCATGTGATGCCCTCGAAGAACGGATAGACGAAGCCGACGATAAGAAAAGAGGCCGCCACCTGCGGGTAAAACCTGGCGCGCTCAGCGATACCCCCGGATACGATGGCCGGGATCGCCGCTGCGAAGGTGAGCAGGAAGAAGAACTTCACCAACTCGTAGCCGTTTTTCTCGGTCAAGGTCTCGGCGCCGGCGAAGAAATCGATGCCGTAGGCCAGGCTGTAGCCGAGAAAGAAGTAAGCGATGGTGGAAACCGCAAAGTCGGTCATGATCTTGACCAGCGCGTTCACCTGGTTTTTCGAGCGCACGGTTCCCACCTCGAGAAAGGCGAACCCCGCATGCATGGCGAGGACCATTACCGCGCCAATCAAAATAAACAGTACGTCTGTGCCTGCTTGGAAAGTCTCCATATCGCTGCTCCGCCTGAAGTGCCCAACCGCTGAATCCCGTACAGGGATGCAGGATTCGCGCCACCACTTCGGAACCGAGCAACCGCTTGAATACCGCCCCCATCCCCGATGCGCCGTTCCTGCCTCCCCCACCTAACGCACCAGAGCAGTGCATCGCGGGCCAGCAGCAACCCAAAATAGTGCTTCCTTCCGGCAGGGGCCGCCATTGGAGCCATCCGTGACGCACCCGTTGCACCAGCATCGCGTCCAGTTCCGCACCAACCCGGCCCCCTTTGCCGACAGCCCTGTGCCGGACCTCGCAACTTACAGCCTCTGCGGGTCCGGAGCATCCGCCAGCAAGCGGGGAGCAGCCGGACAGGCGGGCCCGCGCATTCTTTTTCCTCCGTTCAGCCGGGGTTCATCCGTGAATCGCTAGTCTGCAACCGTGGCGTTTCAACACACAGGAGGACAAAGCCATGAAGCAGAGCATCACGCTAACGATCGCATTGGTCCTGGCTGCTGCCGCAACGACACCGGTGTTCGCCGGCCCCCGAGACCACGATTTCGCCGAGCGGCGGGACAATCAGGCGCACCGTATCGAACGCGGTATCGAGAGCGGTCAGCTCACGCGCAAGGAGACCAAGGTGCTGAAGAAAGAGCAGAGACGCATTGCCAGATTGCACCGCGAGTTCCGTGAAGACCGGCATCTCGCGCGGCGCGAGGCCCGGATCCTCGAGCGGGCCTACGATGAAGCAAGCCGTCACATTCGCGCTTTCAAACACAATGAGCTGCAGCGACGGCAGGTGCGCTACAAACTACCGCGGGATCGCCACGGATGGGGCGACAGCGACCGCCATGGTTCCGCACCGAGGCGCACAAGCTGCTCGATAAGCCCGCTCGGCACCTGGATCGAAGAGTTCTGAGCGCACGCCAACCTAGGCCTGCGCTGCGGGCCTAGGGCTTTACGCCAACCCTCACCGCCTTTCCCCGGAAGCACCCGCCGCGAAAAATGCGCCGGATTCGCATAGAATGCAGGGCCTCTCTCAGTCTTTGCGGCCTGCCACGGTTATGCTGTGGTTCGCACATGGAACCCCCGGAAGAGCGCCGATGCGACCACTACTCGCCTTGCTTCTGATCTGCGCGGCGGCATCCGCCTCGGCAGCGGAGGCCGAATCGCCGCGTATCGGCCTGGTCCTCAGCGGCGGCGGCGCCCGAGGTTCGGCCCACATCGGTGTCCTCAAGGTGCTCCACGAGATGCGCATACCGGTGCATGCGATCGCCGGCACCAGTATGGGGGCACTGGTCGGAGGCATCTACGCCAGCGGGGTTCCGGCGGACGAGATGCAGAGGCGTGTCACGAGCGTCGATTGGGACGATCTGTTCGAAGACGATCCGCCGCGCGCAGGACGACCGGCGCGGCGCAAACAGCAGGACGATCGCCCCACCTGGGATTTCACCATCGGCTATCGGGACGGGGAATTCCGCTTGCCCAAGGGGGCTATCGCCGGGCAAAAGGTACAGTTGTTTTTTGCCGACCTGGCGTCGAGCGCCGAACAGGTCGATCGCTTCGACCAGCTGCAAATTCCGTTTCGGGCGATCGCCACCAACCTGGAAAACGGCGCCATGGGGGTCTTCGACCGCGGTTCTCTGGCCCAGGCGATGCGGGCGAGTATGTCGGTTCCCGGCCTGTTCGCGCCCATGGAGATCGACGGCAATCTGTATGTGGACGGAGGATTGGTGCGCAACCTGCCCATCGACGTCGCACGCCGCATGGGGGTCGACGCCGTCATTGCGGTGAACCTCGGCACCTCGTACCTCAAACGCGATCAACTGGGCACTGTGGTAGGCGTCACGGGGCAGATGATTGCCATCCTCACCGAGCAGAACGTCCAGCGGTCTTTGAAGGAACTCGACCTGAAGCACGACGTATTGATCACACCCGACCTGGGCGACATCACCGCTAGCGACTTCAAACGAGCCGCGGAAGCCATCACCATAGGCGAAACGGCGGCGCGCCAAGCCGCTTCGAAGCTGACACGCTTCAGCCTGAGTGAAGCCCAATATGCCGCCTGGTACGAGCAACGTTTCGCGCACCCGACCGCCCCACCCGTAAAGATCGACGAGGTCCGCGTCACGGGCATCGAACGGGTCAATCCACAGCTGTTCGAACCGCTGCAGGAGGAATTCGCCGGCCAAACGCTCGACCGGCCAAAGCTCGACGCAGATATCCAGTC
>JAHEIA010000272.1 GCA_024639625.1 Chromatiales bacterium | reverse complement strand
CCGTGTCGGGCTGGGACGTGGAAAGGCGCGCGAGGTGCCGATCGCGATCCAGAAAGCGATGGAGAACGCACGCAAAAACATGGTGGACGTGAAATTGAAAGGCTCTACCGTGCAGTATCCGATCAGCGCGAGACATGGCGCCGCGCGGATATTCATGCAGCCCGCGTCCGATGGTACAGGAATCATTGCAGGCGGTCCGATGCGCGCCGTTTTCGAGGTGGTCGGTGTACAGAACGTACTGGCCAAATGCATAGGAACAAATAATCCGGTGAACGTGGTGCGTGCGACGATCCGCGGGTTGTCTGAGATGAAGGATCCCGAATCGGTAGCTGCCAAGCGCGGCAAGACCGTCGAAGATATTCTGGGGTAAGACATGGCCGAGAAGAAGATGATGCGGGTGACTCTGGTGCGGTCTGCAAACGGCAGGCTATCCGATCACAAGGATTGCGTCCGTGGCCTCGGCTTGCGACGCATGCATCATTCCGTGGAAGTGGAGGATACTGCTGCCACCCGCGGAATGGTGAAAAAGGTTGCGTACATGGTAAAGGTTGAGGAGGCCTGACATGCGGTTGAATTCACTTCGTCCGGCTCCGGGAGCCCGTGCGCCGAGAAAACGAGTAGGCCGTGGCATCGGCAGCGGTTTCGGCAAGACCTGCGGCCGTGGCCATAAGGGGCAGAAGTCCCGCGCCGGCGGCTACCACAAGGTCGGCTTCGAGGGCGGACAGATGCCCTTGCAGCGGCGCTTGCCGAAGGTCGGTTTCCGTTCGCGCGTCGGCCGCTATGCTGCGGAAGTGCGTCTCGCCGAACTGCAGCGGGTGGCGGCCGATGTAATTGACTTGGCAGCCCTGAGGGCGGCGAACCTCGTGAATCGGGGCACCCAGCGTGTCAAGGTCTTCGGTACGGGGGCTGTCGATAGGGCGTTAACACTCAAAGGCCTCGGCGTGACGAAGGGTGCGCGCGAAGCGATCGAGGCGGCTGGCGGGAAGATCGAAAGCTAAAATGTCTGCTCCTGGTTCTGCAATGGCAAACGCGTTGGGGGGCATGGGCCGCCTGACAGAGATCCGTCAGCGCCTGCTGTTCCTGCTCGGCGCGTTACTGGTTTTTCGCATCGGAACCTTCATCCCGGTTCCGGGTGTGAATCCGGTCGCGTTGGCCGCGTTGTTCGAGCAGCAGCAGGGAACGATCTTGGACATGTTCAACATGTTCTCCGGCGGCGCCCTGAAACGAGCGAGTCTGTTTGCGCTCGGCATCATGCCGTATATCTCGGCGTCCATCATCATGCAATTGATGAGCGCTGTGATCCCGAAACTCGAGCAATTGAAGAAGGAAGGCGAATCCGGGCGCCGCAAGATTACCCAATATACCCGCTATGGCACGGTAGCCCTGGCTACTTTCCAGGCCATCGGTATATCGATCGCGCTGCAGGGGCAGACCGTTGGGGGATCTCCGGTGGTAGTGCACTCGGGTGTCGGCTTTATCGTGACCGCGACGGTTTCCCTGGTTACCGGCACCATGTTTTTGATGTGGCTCGGGGAGCAGATTACCGAGCGCGGGATCGGCAACGGGATCTCGATGATCATTTTTGCGGGTATCGTCGCCGGCCTGCCGTCCGCCATTGGCGGGACCCTGGAGTTGGCCCGCACCGGAGAGATGAACCCTTTGACGATTCTTGCTTTATTCGTGCTCGCGATCGTGGTGACCGCCTTCGTGGTGTTTGTCGAGCGCGGGCAGAGGCGCATCACGGTGAATTACGCGCGGCGTCAGCAGGGCCGGCGGATGTATGCGGCGCAGAGCACGCACCTGCCCCTCAAGCTCAATATGTCGGGTGTGATTCCGCCGATTTTTGCCTCCAGCATCATCCTGTTTCCGACCACCATCGCTCAGTGGTTCGGGACCACCGGCAACATGGGTTGGTTGCAGGACATCGCGGGCAAGATCGCTCCCGGCGAACCGGTGTACGTGCTGCTGTATGCGGCTGCGATCGTGTTTTTCTGCTTCTTCTATACCGCGCTGGTGTTCAATTCCAAGGAAACTGCGGACAATCTCAAGCGGTCCGGCGCTTTCATCCCCGGCATTCGCCCCGGAGAACAGACGGCAAACTACATAGACGCGGTGATGTCCCGGCTGACGCTCGTGGGTGCCGGCTACATCACCTTGGTCTGCCTTTTGCCTGAGTTCCTCATCGTAGGTTGGCACGTACCCTTCTACTTCGGCGGTACCTCGTTGCTGATTATCGTGGTCGTGGTGATGGATTTCATGGCGCAAGTCCAGGCCCACCTCATGTCGCACCAGTACGAGAGTTTGATGAAAAAGGCGAACCTGAAGAGCCCGGGCGGAGGCATGCTGCGTTGATGGAGCAGGGCCTTGGGCAAGAGTACGACATACGATCTCAATAGTATTTGGAGTGTGCAGTCATGAAAGTAAGGGCTTCGGTCAGAAAAATGTGCCGGCACTGCAAGATCATCAGGCGCAACGGTGTCGTGCGGGTGATCTGTAAGGACGCTAGGCACAAGCAGCGCCAGGGCTAACGTCCCGATTACTCCTTGAATTGTGAGCTCAGGGCAGTTATTATTCCGCGTTTCCTCGCGGTAAGAGTCTTTTTTTCCTAGAAGAGGTTGACGAATGGCCCGTATTGCAGGTGTCAATATTCCCGATCGCAAGCACGCTGTCGTCGCGTTGACTTCGATTTACGGGGTTGGTCGCAGTCGTGCAGAGCGCATCTGCGCCGAGGCGGGCGTCGAGCCGGCCCTCAAGATCAAGGACCTGACCGAGGATCAAGTCGAGAGCTTGCGCGCAGCGGTAACCAAATATGCTGTCGAGGGTGACCTGCGGCGTGAGATCTCCATGAACATCAAGCGGCTCATGGACCTGGGCTGTTACCGTGGTATTCGCCATCGGCGTGGCCTGCCGCTACGCGGCCAGCGCACACGTACGAATGCCCGTACCCGGAAGGGGCCGCGTCGCCCGATACGTAGATAGTTGAACCAGCGAGTGTCCCGCTGATAGGCCCTCTGATCCTAGGAAATTCTTATGGCAAAACCAACGAGCCGAACTCGTAAGAAGGTGAAGAAGCAGGTGACCGATGGGGTTGCCCATGTCCACGCCTCTTTTAATAACACCATCATCATGATCACCGACCGTCAGGGAAACGCGCTGGCGTGGGCGACAGCCGGTGGGTCCGGATTTCGCGGCTCGCGCAAGAGCACGCCATTTGCGGCCCAGGTCGCTGCGGATCGCGTGGGCAATGCGGTAAAGGAATACGGGTTGAAAAATTTGGATGTTAACGTGAAAGGACCTGGTCCGGGACGTGAGTCTGCCGTGCGGGCCTTGAATAATGCTGGTTTCAAGATCACGAGCATTTCCGATGTTACCCCGATCCCGCATAACGGCTGCCGGCCACCAAAGAAGCGCCGCGTCTGAATTTGGAGTCTCGATATGGCTAGGTATACAGGACCATCTTGTAAATTGGCGCGCCGGGAGGGTACCGACCTCCTGCTGAAGAGCCGGTTACGTTCCATCGACTCGAAGTGCAAGATGGACAAAGTTCCGGGGCAAAGCACCGACCGCCGACGTCGTATGTCTGACTACGCGCTGAAGTTGCGTGAGAAACAGAAGGTGCGCCGGATCTACGGGGTATTGGAAAAGCAGTTTCGCAACTATTACAAGAGCGCAGCGCTTGCCAAGGGCGCAACCGGTGAGAATCTTCTCAGCAAGCTGGAATGTCGGTTGGACAACGTGGTGTATCGCATGGGATTCGCTTCCACCCGCGCCGAGGCGCGGCAGCTAGTGAGCCACAAGGCAATCCAGGTGAACGGCAAGAGCGTGAATATCCCTTCGTACCAGATTGCTGTCGAGGATCAGGTGGCGGTAAGGGAAAGCGCGCGCAAGCAATCGCGAATCAGCAATGCCCTGGCGTTGACCGAACAGTACGGCTTTCCCGATTGGGTGGAAGTCGACACTAAGGCAATGCAGGGCGTGTTCAAACGCATTCCCGAGCGTGCCGACCTATCGGCTGATATCAATGAGCAGCTTATCGTGGAGTTGTACTCCAAGTAAGGGAAGAGCGAAGAGGATCCTAAATGGTGGATGCTGTCACCGAATTTCTGAAGCCGCGCGATGTAAATGTGCAGGCCATCTCCGAGCGCCACGCGAAGATATCGCTGGAGCCTCTCGAGAGAGGGTTTGGGCATACCCTGGGCAATGCCCTGCGGCGCATACTGCTTTCCTCGATGCCGGGGAGTGCGGTTGTAGAAGCCGATATACAGGGAGTGGTCCACGAGTACACCTCCATCGAGGGTGTGCAGGAGGACGTACTGGAAGTTCTTCTCAATCTCAAAGAGCTTGCGGTACGAATGCACGCTCGTGACAACGCGACCCTGGTGCTGAAAAAAAAGGGGCCGGGTCCGGTGCTGGCCAGCGATATCCAACTCGACCATGATGTGGAGATCGTCAACCCGGAATTCGTGATCGCGAATCTGACCAAGGAAGGTGAGCTGAACATGACCCTGTACGTGGCCAAGGGCCGAGGGTATCAGCCGGCGTCGGTAAGCGAGGATGCCGGGGATGATCGTCCGCCCGGCAGATTGCGTTTGGACGCGACTTTCAGCCCTGTAAAGCGTGTCGCATACGCGGTGGAATCCGCACGCGTCGAGCAGAGAACCAATCTGGACCGGCTGGTGATCGATCTGGAGACCGACGGTACGATCGATCCGGAGGAAGCGATCCGCAGGGCAGCGGGTATCCTGAAGGAGCAATTATCGTTTTTCGTCGACCTGGAAGGCGACCGAGAGCAGGAAACCAAAAAGGGCGAGCCGCAGCCGCAAATCGATCCGATTCTGTTGCGCCCGGTGGACGATCTGGAATTGACTGTCCGCTCTGCCAATTGCCTCAAGGCGGAGAACATATTTCTCATCGGCGACTTGATCCAGCGCACGGAAGTGGAGTTGTTCAAAACACCGAATCTGGGCAAAAAGTCGCTGACGGAGATCAAAGACGTTCTGGCAACCCGCGGGCTTTCCCTCGGGATGCGCTTGGAGAGCTGGCCGCCTGACGGTTACGAGACAGCGGGCGCGAAATAGCCCGGACGCGCAACCAGAAGTATC
>JAHEIA010000008.1 GCA_024639625.1 Chromatiales bacterium | reverse complement strand
CAGTCTTGGAATCAGTTTCGCCTTTGTTGTCGACCCAGGACAGCTCGATATCGTCGCCCTTCTTGCCCTTGAATTTGAACGACAGGTAGGGGTTCTTCGACACCCCGCCGCTCCAATGAGCTGTCATCACGGTATTGCCGGCGGATTTGCAGGTTACTTCCTGGATGAAATGGGCGGGCACCAGTTCACCGGTCTTGGAATCCTTGCGCTGCCCGGTTTCCATGGGATGAGTCATAAGGGACTTTACAGTTACCACACCGCCGGATTCCTTGGCGCGCAGTTTAATGGAGTTCGTTGCCATGGTTTTTTACCTCTTGATTCGCGTGATCGCTAACGACGTAAGTGGCCGGCGTTTATCCGCCGCATCCGCCGATGGTGACTTTCACTCCCTTGCGGTTGCTGTAAAGCTTGCCGCCGGATTTCACGACCGCGACAACGTCGCCGGTCTTGCCCATCTTGATGCGGGTCGAGACAAAGCCCTCCGCGTTCCCTCCCAGGTCGAAAGACGCGATGAGTGGCACCGGATTGGCCGAGGCGATGATGGCGATCGATTGCACTTCGCTCATTCCGGTGGAGACGGTCACCGGAACAACAGCGCCGTTTTCCGCGATGTCGGGCGCCTTGATCTTGATCTCGTCGGTAGCTTCGGTGCTGTCCGACCCGAGCAGCGCCTTCAGGGCATCGGGTATCTCTTTCGCGGCGAATGCCTCCTTATTCCAAGCGGCCAAGACTGCTTGCGGTGTCAATATACCCGCCCCCACGGCGGCACCGACCGCGCTGGCGGCTAGCGAGCTTCTCAGGAATAGCCTGCGTTTCATACTGTTGGTCATGCGTGATCTCCTGATTTCAGAGTGTTGCCGTTTAGAGGGTGTACAGGTACTCGACGATGGCGTCTACTTGGTCTGCGCTCAAAATTTCATACTCGCCGAAGGGCGGCATCCGGCTCTCCGGGTTGCTCTTCGTCGGGTTCCAGAGTTGCGCGCGCAGATCGCTTTTGTTCGGAAAGCGCGCCTTCATGGCGAACAGGGGCGGGCCGATATCGCCCGGGCTGACGCCGTCCTCGATCTGATGGCAGGCCAGGCAGTTGCCCAGCTTGCGGTCGAAAGCGAGTTCCTTGCCCTGCTTGACCAAATCGGTATCGGCTGCCTGTGCCACGGCGGGCAAGATGCCGATGGCGCCCAGCAGCACCGCAACCGAGGCAGCTTTAGCGGCAAGAACGGGAAAATTCCGCATATCCTCCTCCTCAACGATCTAGTTTGAAAAATGGTCTGTGCCTAGCGTAAGACGATGCAACAGCTCTCTCTATTCCCGGAAAAGTTAGTTTTCCTTATAGCTGTCCGGGTAACAGGCAACCGCCTTACGCAGCTGCATAGCATAACCGATGCGCCGGCGAGCGCAAGATTCTCTCTTCTCCGGCGTCCGGTCGCCATTTGCGCGTAAACCGGGCTGCGTTGCCGCGAACTCGATTTGGCGGGTAATGCTCTGATGCCCGGTTCGCGGCAACCGGCGGCATTACCGATTCTCCGATTCCTCCTCCAACTCCCTCTCGTATCTCATTTGCTGCAACCGAGCGGCCAACTTCGCACTCTCGTAGAACGAAAGATCTGGTTGGCGCAACGCAATTTCAAGCTGGCGCACCGCCGCTTCCAGCTGACCGACCGCGAAGTAGTACTCCGCCTGGTACCGGTTTGCCTCCCCTTGTTCGCCCAAAGCGGCGTGCACGCGGGCAAGCAGCCGGTAGAGATTGATGTCCTCGACACGGCTTAGCTGCATCTGCTCCAAGAGAACGAGTTTCGCCTTCTCCGGTTTGCCTACCTCGAGAAGCAGCTCCGCATATTCCATCGCGAGAGGGTAGTTGCCCGGGATCAACCGTGAAGCCGCATCCAACTCGTTCACGGCATCTGACGCATGCCCGGCGGCATTGTCGATTCGCGCACTGGCGATCAGGTATGCAGGAGAGAGTGGTTCCTTGCGCAGCAGCTTGTCGATTTCGGAGCGCGCTGCCGCGTATTTCCGGTTGGCTGCCAGCGCCAAGGCGTAGCCGTAGCGCTGGGCGTCCTCATCTCGGTAGCGGCCGTCCTCCAAGGTCTGGCGAAAATGGGTTTCCGCCTCGTGGGCGTGTTTGAAGCTATCCAAGCGCACGCGAGCGCGGATGAGGAAATATCTTGCGTCCGTGGCCGGCTGGCGGTAGGGGTGGGCTTCCGCTCGCCCCCTGGAGTCGGCGATGCGGTTGGGCGTAACCGGATGGGTGCGCAGAAATTCGGGGACGTTCGAGTCGTACAAGCGGGTTGCGCGCCCCATACGCTCGAAGAACACAGGCATGGCGCGTGGGTCGTATCCCGAGGCAGCCAACAGCTTGATCCCTTCGCGATCCGCTTCTTCCTCGTTTGCTCGTGTGAAGTTGACCTGCGCCTGCACCATCCCGGCCTGGATTCCAGCGATCGCGGCGGCTGCCGCCTGGCCCGAGACAGAGCCGAGAACCAGTGCTCCCAGCATGGCCAAGGCCGCAGGACCGCTCATTCGGGTGTACTCGTCGAAAGCCCGAAACAGGTGGTTCTGGGTGACGTGGGCGATCTCGTGGGCCATCACCGAGGCAAGTTCACTCTCCGATTCGGTTGCTAGGATAAGTCCGGTATGGATGCCGATGTATCCGCCGGGCCCGGCGAACGCATTCACGGTCGGATCCTTGACCAGGAAGAACGTGAAGCTGCGCCCACCCGGTACGTTTTCGGTCAGTCGGGCGCCCAGGTCTTGAATATATTCGGCCATCAACGGCTCTTCGATCACGTGCACGGAACTGCGCACGCTGCGCATGAACGCCTGCCCGAGGCGCCGCTCTTCCACCGGCGTCATAAGATTGCCGGCCGGGCCGCCGATTTCGGGCAGCAGCAAGCGCTCCTGGGGGGCTGCGATTGGGGATGGGGGCGCCGTCGATGGCGCGCTATTCGGCGCCTGCTGGGAATCCTTGCCGACGCGAAGTTCGTCGGCGCTGACCGTGGTATCGCCGCCGGTTGCAGCGACGAACGCTAGGGACAGGGCGACGATTTTACTCGGGAAGGTCATGCGGTACGGTTAATGGCGTTCCGGTTGAGAGGCCCGAACAAAAATAGAAATTCCCCTCCCGTACGGAGCCTAGCAGGAGGCGAATTGAAACGACTAGTTTAATTGAATCCGCTGTCCCCAGGGTACCTTTTCCTTCCCTTTCACCAACCAGATTACCGGGTAGGCAGGTTCCTGCTCGGGGCAGGGGCCCTCTGCGTCGGTAAAGTACACGAGCAGTTCCGGCCGCACTCCGTGCCGGTCAATCCAATGGTATACCGGCCTGAAATCTGTGCCGCCGCCCCCTGTGATCGTTGCCGGTAGCTTGAATTCCTCCCAGGGTTCGAACACCCAGGGAGAACCCTCTGCCAACTCGGAGTCACAGGCAAGAAGCGTGATGCGGGCGCGCATCTGGCCTTTGATGGCGTCGATCTCGGAAAGGAACTCGGCGATCTCCCGCTTCTTGATCGAGCCGCTGGTGTCGACGGCCACCACCACGTCGATCTGCGTACTGCGCAGACTCGGCAGGATATAAGCGCCCTCGCGCCGGGAGGGGCGCATATAGGTGTAGTCGTCCCTGGCGAGGGCGGTCATGTAGCGCGCCAGCAGCATCCGCCATGGAAGCTGTGGTTGCAGCAGGTGTTCGATCATGCGTGCCAGGGCGCCGCTGAGCTTGCCCGCTTGCATCGCCTGCTGCGCGGCACCAGCCATGCGCTGCTGCCACTGAATGCTCAGCGTTTCGCGTTCGCCGGGGCTCAACGGCTCGGGTTCGGGGGTGGCGCCCGACCTTGCCTCGGAATCGGTTTGCGCACGCGGTGTCGCTTCGGTCTCTCCGCCGCCACGGCTTCGCGGACTGGGTCCGCCTTGTTCCCGGTTCTTCGGCGACGGTTGTGGGTCCTGGGGATCTCGATCGGCAGCCTGCAGATCATGCTCGCGGCGGCCCGAGTCCTGCGTTTGGCTTTGCGGGTCTCGGTCGTAGGCATGCCTGTCCAGGGTTTCGCTGTCGTCATCGTCGTCGATCAGCGGGTAGATCTCCTCCGCTGTCAGGCCTTTATATTCCGCCATCAGGAGCGCATTGGGTGGTGGTTTGAGTCCGTCGTCCACCAGCAGCGGATTGATCGCGAAGTCGCACGCCAGATCCCAGCGATGTTGCGTTCGGTGCTGGCGCCGCGCGAAGTGAGAAAGGGCGCAGTGCAGCGCCTCGTGGGCAAGCATAAATTGCGTCTCTTCGATGCTCAGCTGCTCGATATACTCCGCGTTGTAATAGAATTTCCGGGCGTCGGTAGCCGTCGTCGGACACCAGCCGCTATCGGCTGCCTCGATCGGCAGGCGCAGCACCAGCGCTCCGAGAAACGGCTTGTCCAGAATGAGCCGGGTTCGGGCGGCCGCAAGTTTGGTCTCGATTGCGCTACGTTCGGGCACGGTCTCGCCTTTGCATCACGCGCTCAGTGTTCGTACAAAATGACGTCGGAGATGGCTTGCGCCCAGTCCGCGAACTGAGGTACCTCGAAGATCGCCTGGCCGACGGCGCGATGCAGATCGGATACCATCATGACTCCCATCTCGCGTTGCGGGAAGCGCTGCGCGTAGCCCAGGATATGGCCGAGCGTGACGGGACCTTCCGCACTGTCGGCAGCCCGGATCGCCCTGCCGACCAGGGCCGCTGCGACCGCATACTGTAAGTCGATTTCCTGTGGGGCCGCCACCTCCTCGCCGCGCAGAATGGCGTCGAGGTCGGGCATCTGATCCAGGCTGTTGACGAAGGCGTGAACCTCGACGCCCGCGGCTGGTCCTACGCACGCCTGCAGCGCCCCTTGCAGCAGATCGGCGTGACCTTCGAACTTCTGCAACGCACGGTGGGCGAATTCCCAGGATCGGGGGGAGGCGAAGGCGACCGGATTATGGGCCGGATCGAAATCGAACAGGAGTTCGGGGCGGAATCGAAGGAAGGCGATGATTCTTTCGTCGATCTGATTCCGATAGGCCCACGCCACCCAATCATCGAGATGGGTTTCCACCTCGAAATGGGAGAACCGGTTAGCGAGCGGCGCTGGCATGGTGTACACGACACCGCGATCGCCCTGACGATTGCCGGCAGCAAAGATCGCCCACCCGGCGGGGACCTCGTAGGCCCCGAGCCGGCGGTCCAGGATCAACTGGTAGGCGGCCGCCGAAACCGCTGGAGGGGCAGAGGTAACCTCGTCCAGGAACAGGATGCCCTCGGACCCGTGCCGGGCGGCGTCGGGCAACATCGCCGGGACGGCCCATTCGACGAGATCCCCGACGCGAAACGGGATGCCGCGCAGATCGCTGGGCTCCATCTGTGACAGCCGTACGTCGATGACCTGGGCAGCATGCCGGGCCGCGATCTGCGCCACCATCTGCGACTTGCCGACGCCAGGCGGCCCCCAAAGCATGACCGGGGTGTGATGGCCGCTTTGGGTGCTGAGGAACTCTTGCTCCAGGACGGTCAGGATCTGGCTAGGGCGCATTGCTGAGACGTAACTCCGAAAATCCAGGGAAAAGGCGAAGCTGGGACCGGGCAGCAGGCCATAGTATGCCAGTTGCCCGACGTCCAACGCACGCGGCCCCCGTCGGTTCGCTGGATTCGTTTCTCGAGGGGGGTGTGCTTGTACAGCTTTTTGTGTTCACCACAGTTACGTTATGGTGGCATGCATTAGAAAAACCAAGTATTCTAACGCCCCGCGAAGCTACTCGACCTCGTCATGCCCCGGGATCGACCGCATCCTGGGGCTGGAGTCGGAAGCGCAGGCTTGGTTCCGCTGCTTGCTGCGTAGAGCCGTGTTATGTGAGAATTCCAAAATTGATTTGGTGGTTAGACTCGGAGACACAATTATGGATCAGACCTACTACGACGCCGTGACCCAGATGGAGCAATTGGGTGTAGATGAAGAGTACATCCAGGGTTGGCAAGCCGGTTACCTAATGAATCCGAAGCGCGAGGAGCAGCGTGTCACCGAGGCTTACGACGCCGGCTACACGGATGGCGAAGAAAAGAGCACGGCAAATTTCGGTAACTGGGCAAAATAGAAGCCCAATTCACCGCCGCTACGGGATCCGGAGAGAGGCGGTTTCGCATCCGCCTCGTTTTCCGCATCCTTCCCCATTCCTATCCGGCCGGCGCCAGACTGCAGCGCTTTTGCCGTAGCGAGCAGGGAATCGATCTTGTTGCGGAGCAGGACTGGCGCTGCGTCCAACAGCGCATACCTGAAGACGCTAACGCTTCCCTCCCCGCATCGCTTGCAGCCAGCAGGGTTCGTGCGACCATCTCTACCCGGCCTCTGCAACCCCACGCCAGGCTCTATTCCCTCAGAGGCGCTCCGGCAGGCATGCCAACCTCAAGCCAATAGGTCTCGAACCGCCCGCATCAGGTTTCGGGATACCTCGGGCCCGTCTCGGTCCATCACCTGATCGATCACCCAACGGTTCTGTTCCGTGTCGCCCATGATTCTTTGGATCTCATAACCCAGATGGCGTAGAAACGGGTAGCTCGGCCCGTCCTCGGTAAACCCCAGTTCCGCGTAGTCGCTGGACCGCCGGTTAAGTGCGTCAATGAAATCCTTGCCGTAGTCCCCGGGGCCGAAGAGGTCCGTACTATTCTCCTGGGTGTAGTCCGCGAGACGCAGCACCGAGCGATTGACCAGTTTGGCCCGATCCCCCGGTTCGAGCATCGTGTAGGCCATGCGGTCCAGGATCTGGATCTGGAAGAAGAGGTACTCGCGGATCACCGCCATGCGCTGAACGTCGTCCTGGTAGACGAAATCCTCGCCGTGCAGGTTGATGGCCTTGTCTTTGGCGAGCCGCCAGGCGGTGAATGCGATCGCTCCGGCGATCTCGTCGACCGATCTCTCGGACTCGTCGTTGTGCCAGTGGCTCTTGATGCGAACGACCAAAATTCGGTTACTCCATGTCGACAAAGAGAAGTCCTGCCGCCGAGCAAGGCGCCGCGGCCCGGCTGCAGCAGAAGGGGCGTGACACGCACCCAATACCGTAGTATTTTACTGAGGAATGGCTTCCTTGCAACGCCGGAGACTAGATTCAGTGACCGATCGTATTTCGATGCTGGCAGAGACGGTGCAGAAAAACTGCAACGTATCCGACGCCAGGCATGGAAAAGAATACACCCTCTGTACCTATTTGATGAAGATGCGCGAGTACTACCGCTGGGAAAGGGGATTGCCTTTCGAAGCCCAGCTGCCGAGACAAGACCTGGGCGAGTGGTTGAGCCGGCGGGAGGAGTTATGGGGCAGGCTCGAGGAGTCGGATTTTGAACCGCTCTCCATTGACGGCGATCCCTATGACCCGTTCGACGTGCAGGGGGTGAATCAGGCCCTTTCGGCGTACGGGCTTGTCTATAGCGGTGGATTGGGCCACAACGCTAAGCCCCACTTCTGTCTGGCCGCCCTCGAACGCAAGAACGAGTTCGACGGGTTTTCTGTATTCGTCTCCGGGCGCGAGTACGCGCGTGACCTTACGGCGCCGCCAGCCATGACGCGGGAAGACATCATTTTCGTCAGGCGCGAATCTCTGCGTCGCATGCTCTGGGAAAAGCTCGAAACCTGGCGCTGGTCGCGGCCGGACAACGCGTTGGGCAGGGCGCTGTCCTGCTATCGATTCGAGAGCGAGCTCGAGACGTCGCTCGACGAGATGACCGAGCAGGAACTTGCGAGCGTGGTTTTGCACGAGCGCGGGGAGTTCGCATGCGGGCATTTATTGGGCGGCGCTTGGAACCGGATGTTGTTGGATCTCAGCGCTACGCCCGCGGAGCTGGCCGCCCGTGCGGTACGCGACCATTGGGCTGACTGCTCTGTTACGTTACCTCGACTCCTGCGCGAAGGACGCAGCGCAAGTATCCATTTTTTCATGGGGAACCTCACCCATATGCGCAAACAGATCTTTCCCGCGTTGGGTAAGGCGTACCAGGCGTGGCAGGCGCAAGCAGCGGAGGAGCCCATGTTGGCGGTCGCTGCCGAAGGTGCGCGCCACTGGTCCGCAGTTGCTAGCGCGATTTTGCAGCTGCATGCCGAAGACCCCGCAGCCGCGGCGCACGAGATTCAGCTTTTCGTGCAGCAGAACCATCTCTGAGCGGTCCGTTTCCGGATGTTCAATGCGACCTGCCGCCCGCTGGATCCCCCGGTTTGACCTGCCGATGGGCTGCGAAGGATAATTTTCTCTTGTTTTCATCGAACCCCTGCCCGCCATGACGATCCCCATGCAAAACCAGCGGAGCGCGCCCCTGCGCAGCATTCGCGAGATACGGCCGAACAGCTTTCTTTTCGAGCGGCCACAGGCCCTTCCAGCGGTCTTCTGCGAAGAAGTGATTCGGCGCTTCGAGGCGCACCCCGAGCAACAGTACGAGGGGCGAATCGGACAGACGAGGCAGCAAGACCAGGCGGTGAAAAAGACCACCGATCTCGTGGTAAGCAACAAAGACGACTGGAAAGACGTTGACGAGATCTTTTTCCGCTGTGTGGCAGCCGCCTTGCGTGAGTTTCGTGAGGCCTTCCCCTACTTCAAGGGCCCTTTCAAAGATCTTGGGTACCAGGTTCAGCGCTATCTGCCTGGCGAGTATTACCACTGGCATATTGACGGTGGCAGCCACGAGTTCAGCCAGCGCCAACTGGTGGTACTCTGGTACCTGAACGACGTCGCTGGGCCCGGCGGCGAAACGGAGTTTCTTTACCAGGGCGTCAAGGTTCGTCCGGAGCAGGGAAAGATGCTGCTATTTCCTCCGTTTTGGACCCACGAGCATAGGGCGGTGCAGCTGGAGAGCAGCGTCAAGTATATCGCGACGACCTGGGTGGTCTTCGCGTGAAATGAGCGGGCGCCAGCCGACCCTGCTCGGGATCGTGGAATTGGGCGGGTATCCGAATTTCGTACCCCTGTATCGGCGGTTGGGTTTTCACGCCGAGTTGGTGAGTTCGCAACGCCGAGCCCAGGCGTATCTAAAGCGCAGGACGCCGGACGTGGTGGTGGCGGAATTCAATTATCAGTCGGATTTTCGCGACCGCACCAGCAACCTGGAGTCCTTGATGGCGCGTTTGCAGAAGCACCCGCAGACCAGGGTCATTGTCTTCTACCAGACCGGATACGAAGCGAAGCTGCAACGACTCAGCAGCCGCTTTCCGGTCTTCGAAGCGCTGAGCCTACCGGTGGATGCGGACACCGTGGAACGGGTCCTGCTGCGCGCGTTGTCCACCTGAGCACCCGGCACCGGGTTTGCCTCCGCTTCGTTGAGCTAAAAGGTTTCTCGGTTCCATCCCCACAGGTGTCTCGGCGCCGACGCGAACTCCAGGTAGACGCGCTCTGCTGGAACCTCAAGGTGCTGCTCGATCAGATCGCAGAGGATCCTGCTGAATTCCGCGGTCCGCTGTTCCGGGAGGGCGATGCTTTTCAGTTCCAGGTAGGCCAGGGGAGCACTTTCTCCGCCGAACAGCATGTCGGGATTGCTCGTCACGGCCACCATCACATAGCGCTCCGATTTTCCCAGCATCTGAGCGACTGTACCTGAGATCGCGGAGAGCATTTCCGCCCGAGCTTCCGCTGCCGGCTGGACATTGGTCTGGATGCTCACTAACGGCATTGCTGTTTCCCCCGACGGCGGGCTTCCCGGCCTTCCGCCGGGAAGCCCGCAAGCAGCATGTTGTGTGTGGTATGGCGTTGAACGAGGCGCCTCGCTGGGCTCTTGGCCTTTGACCGGAGCGGCGTGCGCCTGGTGTTGCGGCGCTGCTCGGGATACCTAGCTCGCTCAGCGCCCTCGGTTCAATTGTAGCAGGCCGCTGCATGTCCTTCCGCTCGCAGCCCGGGGCGGACCGCATTCGCCTTGTGCGGCGCGTGGTTTCACTGCGCAGACAGTGCCGTGTAGCGTAGCTTTGCGGGCGCGCCGGACCGCATCGGCGCACTGGGTTCGCCGGCCCCGCTCACTTGACCTGCTGGGCAAATACCAGTACGTTGCACAGTTCGCTTTTGCGTTTCTAATTTGTTGTTCCTGGCTGGGATAATTTTTCCGAGAGCCGTCTTGCGGGAGGTCGCGAACGTGGAACTCAGTGGTGCCGAAATCGTCGTCCGATGTCTCAAAGACGAAGGCGTTGAATATGTCTTCGGCTATCCCGGCGGGGCCGTTTTGCACATCTATGACGCGGTGTTCAACCAGAAGGACGTAAAGCATATTCTGGTACGTCATGAACAAGGCGCCACCCATGCCGCGGACGGGTATGCCAGGGCGACCGGAAAACCCGGTGTTGCGCTGGTGACTTCCGGCCCCGGGGCGACGAATGCGGTTACCGGCATTGCCACCGCCTACATGGATTCCATTCCCATGGTGGTGCTCACCGGTCAGGTGCCGACACCGGTGATCGGTAGCGATGCGTTCCAAGAAGTCGACACCGTCGGCATTACCCGCCCCTGCGTCAAGCACAATTTCCTGGTCAAGGACGTACGGCAGATTGCCGAGACGATGAAGAAGGCGTTCTTCATCGCCACCTCGGGGCGGCCGGGCCCGGTTGTAGTCGACATCCCGAAAGATGTCACCGACCCGAAGGTGAAGATCCCTTACCACTACCCGAAGAGCATCAAGATGCGCTCCTACAGCCCGGTCGCCAAAGGGCATGTGGGGCAGATTCGACGGGCAGTCGAGATCATGCGTGCGGCCAAGCGGCCGGTCCTTTACACCGGCGGAGGGGTAGTGATCGGCGAAGCAGCCAAGGAACTGCGGGACTTCGTCAAGGAGAGCCGCTTCCCGATCACCAGTACCCTGATGGGGCTGGGTTCAGTGCCAGGTAGCGACCCGCAGTTTCTCGGCATGCTGGGCATGCACGGGACCTATGAGGCCAATATGGCGATGCACGAGACCGACGTGCTGGTCGCGGTAGGTGCCCGCTTCGATGACCGGGTGACAAGCAACGTGCAGCACTTCTGCCCGTACGCCAAGATCATTCACATCGACATCGATCCTTCGTCGATTTCCAAGAACGTGCGTGTCGATATCCCGATTGTGGGGCCGGTGAAAAGCGTTCTGAAAGAGATGCTGAAACTGTTTCGGGAGGCGGATGATAAGGCCGAGGATATAGCGGACTGGTGGACGCAGATCGAGCAGTGGCGCGGCGCGAACTGCCTCAACTACGATCGCTCGAGCACCCTGATCAAGCCCCAGTACGCGATAGAGACCTTGCATCGGGTAACCGACGGCAAGGCCTATGTCACCTCGGACGTCGGGCAGCACCAGATGTTTGCTGCCCAGTTCTATCCCTTCGAGCGGCCGCGGCAGTGGATCAATTCGGGGGGGCTGGGCACCATGGGGTTCGGGCTTCCCGCGGCCATGGGTGTAAAGCTGGCGTTCCCGGACGCGGAAGTGGCCTGTGTCACGGGCGAGGCCAGCATACAGATGTGTATCCAGGAGATGGCGACCTGCAAGCAGTACGGACTGCCGATCAAGATCATGCTGCTGAACAACGGCTATATGGGCATGGTGCGACAGTGGCAGGAGTTCTTCTACGACGGTCGTTATTCCCATTCCTATGTGGATGCGCTGCCGGATTTCGTGAAACTCGCCGAGAGCTACGGCCACGTAGGCGTGCGGGTGGAGGATCCTGGTGCCCTGGACGCCGCCGTGCGCGAGGCCTTCGCGATGAAGGACCGCCTGGTTTTCATGGACATCGTCGTAGACCCTGCGGAAAATGTCTATCCGATGATCGAGATGGGTAAGGGCCACCACGAAATGCTATTAACCCCGGAAACGGAACTGGCGTAGTCATGAGACACATCATTGCCATCCTGATGGAGAATGAATCCGGCGCCTTGTCACGGGTGGCCGGGTTGTTCTCCGCGCGTGGATACAACATCGAGTCACTCACAGTGGCGCCCACCGAGGACCCATCTTTATCGCGCATGACCCTGGTTACCAGCGGTAACGACGAAATTATCGAGCAGATCAAGAAGCAGTTGAATAAGCTGATCGACGTGGTGAGGCTGTTGGATCTGTCCGATGGACCGCACATCGAACGCGAGATGATGCTGGTCAAGGCCAAAGCGGAGAAGGGCGAGCGCGACGAGGTCAAGCGCTTGGCCGAGATCTTCCGCGCCAACATCATCGACGTGACCGACACCAGTTACGTGATCGAGATTACCGGGTCCTCCGATAAGCTGGATGCCTTTATCCAGGCGGTGCACCAGGAGCAGATCCTGGAGGTGGTCCGCTCCGGTCCCTGTGGCATCGCGCGGGGCCCTAAAGGACTCGGCGTCTGAGCGATCCATGCCTGCCGCACGCCTAAAGGAGCGCCGGGGCAGTCCGCATTCCAATCCGCATAGAAATCACAAGAAAGGCAGTCTACGACATGAATATTTACTACGATAAAGATGCCGACCTATCGCTAATTCAGGGCCGGAAGGTCACCATCATCGGCTACGGTTCGCAGGGTCATGCGCATGCCAATAACCTGCGGGATTCAGGTGTCGAAGTCACGGTCGGTTTGCGGCCGGGTTCGGCCTCTGCAGCCAAGGCGGGGAACGCGGGCCTGACCGTCAAACCCATCGCCGAGGCGGTGACCGGGGCGGATGTGGTGATGGTGCTGGCGCCGGACGAGCACCAGGCGAAGCTCTATCGCGAGCACATCGACGGTAACATCAAGCAGGGCGCCGCGCTGGCATTCGCCCACGGTTTCAACATCCACTTCGAACAGATCCAGCCGCGGGAAGACCTCGACGTGATCATGATCGCGCCGAAAGGTCCAGGGCATCTGGTCCGTTCGACCTACGTCAATGGCGGTGGAGTGCCGACATTGATCGCGGTGTACCAGAACGCCTCGGGTCAGGCCAAGGAGGTCGCGCTGGCGTACGCCTCTGCCAACGGCGGCGCTCGCGCAGGCGTCATCGAGACTAGTTTTCGCGAAGAGACGGAGACCGATCTGTTCGGAGAACAGGCGGTGTTGTGCGGCGGTGCCACCGCATTGGTCCAGGCCGGCTTCGAGACCCTGGTCGAGGCCGGTTATGCCCCGGAGATGGCCTACTTCGAGTGCCTGCACGAGCTGAAGCTCATCGTCGACCTCATGTACGAGGGCGGCATCGCGAACATGCGGTACTCGATCTCCAATACCGCCGAATACGGTGACCTGACCCGAGGGCCACGGATCATCACCGCGGAAACCAAGAAGGAGATGCGGCGCATCCTGGAGCAGATTCAGAACGGCGAATTCGCCCGTGAATTTATACTCGAAAACCAATCCGGCGCCGCCAGTCTGAAGGCGAAGCGCCGCCTGGGTCGGGAACACCCGATCGAACAGGTCGGCGAGAAACTCCGCTCCATGATGCCGTGGATCCACGAGAACAAGATCGTCGACAAGTCCAAGAACTGATTCCGAGCCGTGAGGGGGGCGGGTCCCCCTTGTTGGCGGAGAATCCTGAGACCAGCGGCTGATGGACGAGCAACCGGACAGACCTGTAAAGAAGCGCCGGCGCGGCATCTATCTGCTGCCCAATCTGTTCACCACCGCCACCATGTTCGCGGGGTTCTACGCTATTGTGGCGGCAGACAGCGGTCGTTTCGAAGCCGCGGCGGTGGCGATCTTTGCTGCCATGATCATGGACGGGCTGGACGGTCGTGTGGCGCGCCTGACCCATACCCAGAGCGACTTTGGCGCCGAGTACGACAGCCTATCGGATATGGTCGCATTCGGCCTCGCCCCTTCCCTGGTCATGTATCACTGGGCGCTATCGGGCTTGGGCAAGATTGGCTGGATGGCGGCGTTCGTCTATGCCGCCGCCACTGGCTTGCGTCTGGCGCGTTTCAACACCCAGGTTGGTGTGGCGGACAAGCGCTTTTTCCAGGGGCTGCCCAGCCCCTCCGGGGCTGCGATCGTCGGCGGAAGCGTATGGATGGGCGTGGAATATGGCATACAGGGAGTGGACGTGAGTTGGGTCGCTTGCGCGATCACGGTAATCATCGGTCTGCTCATGGTGAGCAATTTTCGTTACAACAGTTTCAAGGAGATCGATTTCCAGGGAAAGATCCCCTTTATCGTCGCGGTCGTGGTGATGCTGGGATTCGCGGTGTTGTTTCTCCAGCCTCCATTGGTGCTGTTTCTCCTGTTTCTGTCCTATGCGATATCCGGTCCGGTGCTGACCGTCGCCCGGCGCCGGCGCACGCGCGCGGATGCCAAGGAGAAGGGGGCGTCGGGATCCTGAACGCCGGGCGGAATCGGGATTGCCAACAGCAGATGCGTTCCGCTATAGTCGAATCAGCCTGGTCACCAACAGACATGAATATCTTCGACTCACATAGCCGCATAAGGAACGCCTTTCGAGCGGTCCGCGGCTACCTGTGCTCTCCGCTCTGCCTTTCCCCCGTGCTGCTACGACTGCCCTGAGGGGCGACTAGTGACGATGCCCTGGCGAGGGCTCACGATACGCGATACAACCCGAATTCGATGATCAATACTGTCACCTGGCGTGGACGTTTTGCCTGGTGCGAGGCGGAGCAGAACCAATGAGCAAGCAAGACCGGTTAATTATTTTCGATACGACGTTGCGTGACGGTGAGCAGAGCCCCGGCGCCTCCATGAATCGAGAAGAAAAGGTGCGCATAGCCAAGGCCCTGGAACGCATGCGGGTGGATGTGATTGAGGCCGGATTTCCGATCGCGAGCCCGGGGGATTTCGAGGCTGTGCAAGCGGTGGCCCGCACGATCAAGGAGAGTACCGTGTGCGGACTGGCTCGGGCCTTGGATCGCGATATCGACCGGGCCGGTGAGGCGCTCAAGGAGGCGAGTTCGGCGCGCATCCATACCTTCATCGCCACATCGCCCATCCACATGGAAAAAAAGCTGCGCATGACGCCCGACCAGGTGGTCGAACAGGCGGTGCACGCGGTCAAGCGCGCGCGCAAATACACCGACAACGTGGAATTCTCGCCGGAGGATGCGGGCCGATCGGAGATTGAATTTCTCTGCCGGGTGCTCGAAGCGGTCATCGATGCCGGCGCCGGGACGGTAAATATTCCCGATACCGTAGGCTACAATATCCCCCATCAGTTCGGAGATTTGATCCGCATCCTCATCGAGCGCGTGCCCAACGCGGACAAGGCGGTGTTCTCGGTGCACTGCCACAATGATCTGGGCTTGGCCACGGCAAACTCCCTGAGCGCGGTCCGCAACGGTGCGCGCCAGGTAGAATGTACGATCAACGGCTTGGGAGAACGGGCCGGAAATGCTGCCTTGGAGGAAGTGGTAATGGCGGTGCGAACCAGGCAGGATCTTTTTGCTTGCGATTCCAATCTGGACACCACCCAGATCGTTACTTGCTCGCGCCTGGTCTCGGGTATCACCGGGTTTCCGGTGCAGCCGAACAAGGCCATTGTCGGTGCGAATGCGTTCGCGCACGAGTCGGGAATTCATCAAGACGGGGTGCTGAAGAGCCGTGAAACCTACGAGATCATGCGTGCGGAGGACGTGGGTTGGACGCAGAACCGCATGGTGCTGGGCAAGCATTCCGGGCGCAACGCCTTTCGCAGCCGATTGGCGGAACTGGGGACCGTTTTCGAGTCGGAGGAGGATCTCAATGCCGCCTTTGCCCGGTTCAAGGACCTAGCGGACAAGAAACACGAAATCTTCGATGAGGACCTGCAGGCACTGGTCACCGACACGACACTCGAGGCGCACGATCGGATCAAGTTGGTGTCGATGCGCGTTTGCTCCGAGACCGGCGAGGTACCAAGCGCCGACGTCGTGTTGTCGGTAGACAGTGTTGAGCAGCCCGCAACGGCGGTGGGCAGCGGACCGGTGGACGCTACGTTCAAGGCGATTGAGTCGATCGTCAGCAGCGGGACCCAGCTCAAGCTGTACTCGGTCAACAGCATCACCGGCGGGACTGACGCGCAAGGCGAGGTTACGGTTCGCCTGGAGAAAGGCGGGCGTATTGTCAACGGCCAGGGGGCGGATACGGATATCGTGATCGCCTCGGCCAAGGCCTACATCAACGCCTGCAACAAGATCATCCAGCCCCAGCTGAAGGCACACCCGCAAAAAGGCGATGTCTGACTTTGTTCGATCCGGCGGGTGTAACGTGGGCCGGATACCCTTCCGGGCCCTGGTAGGCCGATGGCGCCGCGCCGCGCGCCCGACCGCTGAACTGGGAGCTTGATTGCGCGTGGACGAGGGGCAGCGCTGGGAGTATCTGCAGGCGATGGGTATCCAGGGCTGGACCCTGCGAGGGCGGCCGCCGCCGTGTTCGGCGGCGCCGGTCACGCAGAGCCCGCCCCCTGCCGTGCGCCCGCCCGGCGCCGATCTCCCGGAGGGTGATTGGGAGACATTGCGCCGGCGGGTGGCGGGTTGTCGGGACTGCACGCTACACAAGACCCGCACCCAGACGGTGTTTGGTGTCGGCCCGTGCCCGGCGGACCTGATGGTCATCGGTGAGGCGCCGGGGGCCGACGAGGA
>JAHEIA010000271.1 GCA_024639625.1 Chromatiales bacterium | reverse complement strand
GGAGGTCGGCACGCGCCTCGACCTGATCGATCGGCAGAGCCGGCAGATGGAGAAGATCGTTCACCAGGCGGTACCCGAGGTGCTGTCCTCCGTGGTCACCGTGATGACCTCGGGTACCCGGGGAAGGGCCCAGGCGCGCGCCGAGATCCGGCTTTCCCTGCTGCCCGTCAGTCAGCGCCAGCGTTCCAACAGCGAGATCGCGGCGGACCTGAGGCGCCGCCTCGAAGGAGCGGTTCCGGGAATGAAGATACGCACCCGCGCGCCCCAGGGGCAGTTTCTGTTGGAGCGGATCCTGGCAAGCGTGGAAGGGGTTACGGTGGAGGTCCGCGGTTTCCAACTCGATGTGTCGGAGGCCTTGGCACGCCAGGTCGCGGACAGCATCGCCGATGTGCCCGGGGTGACCGATGTCGAATTGAGCCGCGAAGCGGGCATTCCCCAGCAGGAGATCCAGGTGGATCGAGCCAAGGTCGCGGACCTGGGCCTGAGCGTTCGCGACGTCGTCGAAGTCATCGAGACTGCGGTGGCGGGTTCGAAGGCGGGGGAATTCCGTGTGCAGGGGAATTCCTACCGCATTCTGGTGCAGCTCGCGGACGCCGAGAGGCGCTCCCTCCAGGAGATCCTGGACCTGACCCTGCGTACGCCGGGAGGAGACCTCGTGGCGTTGCGCAATCTGGTGACCAGCGAGCCCGGGCGCGGGCCGGTCACCGTGGAGCGCAAGGACCAGCAGAGGCTGGCAACCGTGACCGCCAATGCCGCCGGGCGTGATCTGGGCTCGGTGGCGCGCGACGTTCAGGCGCGTCTCGAGCGGATTCCCCGGCCTGTCGGCTACGATCTGCTCGTCGCGGGCAATTTCGAAGAGCAGCAACAGGCCTTCCGAGAGCTGCTGAGATCCTTGGTGCTGGCACTGCTTCTGGTGTATATGGTTCTCGCCTCGCAGTACGAGTCGCTGCTTGATCCGCTGGTGGTCATGCTCGCCGTGCCGCTGGCAGCGGTGGGTGTGCTCCTCACCCTGTTCCTCACACAGACCACGCTCAATATCCAGTCGGCGATCGGCTGCATCATGCTCGGGGGTATCGTGGTCAACAACGCCATTCTGTTGGTCGACCAGGCGGGCCGGCTACGCAGCTCCGGCAAGGATACCCGCAGCGCGTTGCTGGAGGCGGGCCGGAGGCGGCTACGGCCGGTGCTCATGACGACCTTCACTACGGTACTCGCCCTGCTGCCCCTGGCGCTAGGGATCGGCGAAGGCACGGACGCCCAGGCGCCGCTGGCCCGCGTCGTGGTCGGCGGGCTCACGGTTTCGGCCCTGATCACCCTGGTGCTGATTCCGGTCGTGTATTCATTGACGCACGGGGTAGGGGCGAGCCCAACGGCCGGCCAGGGGGCTGGGGGCTAGGTGTGACATCCACTATCTCGTGGCATCGGTCCGCCGGCACGCGAGCGCGGAGCTTCGGCAGCCCTGCTCGCTAATCTGCAAATTGCATGAGGGATTGGGAATCGGGGCGTGATGGGCAGAGTAGTTGGGCCGGTCGGCCGAAAAAGCATAGCCGTAACTATGGTTCGAGGGGTAGCGGCACGAATGCAAAGTCCCGCGCGGCCCGAGCCCAAACACGACTGCAGGGATGCAGAGGGTAGAGCAACGCAGGAGCGGTTGCCGAGGCCAAACCGGCAACTGCAAAAACGAAGGCTGGCATTGATCAAACGTCCGTCGTGATGCTACGGACCTCACTTCACCCGTTCACCTTCATCCAATTTGCAGGCTAAACGCCTTGCGGAGACGCGCAACAAGAGCCGGCAGCGAAGCTGCCCGGTACCTTTTAGCGGGATTGCAGGTCCTCAGAACACGAGGTTCATCATGATCATCATCACCACCAGGAAGAGCACGGTCATGATCCCTCCTGCCTTCATGAAGTCCGGGACTCGGTAGCCTCCCGGCCCCATGATCAGGGCGTTGACCTGGTGGGTGGGGATGAGGAAGGAATTTGAGGTGGCGATGGCCACCGTCAGGGCGAAAACCGCCGGGTCCGCCCCCACTCCGATTGCTATGTTTACCGCCAGAGGCACCAGAAGCACGGTCGCTCCCACGTTCGACATAACTAGAGTGAAGAAGGTGGCGAGCGCCGCCACTGCAGCCTGAATGACCCAGACGGGCATCTCGCCCAGTACCGAAAGCACCTGCTCGGCGATCCATTTGGCGGTCCCCGAGGTCTCCACCGCGAGCCCCAGGGGGATCAGGGAGGCGAGCAGGAACACCGTTTTCCAGCTTACCGCCTGGTAGGCCTCCTCGATGCTCAACACCCGCGACAGGATCATGCCCATGGCTCCAGTGAGCAGGGCGACGGAAAGGCGCAAGTCGGTGAACAGGACCAGGCACAGGGCAATGGCGAAGAAGATGCCAGCCGCCCCGACCTTGTGCGGGCGCAGCTCCTCGTGCGGGTATTCGGTGGTGACCACCACGAAATCCCGGTCCTTTTCCAGACGGGCAAGGGCGTCCCAGGTGATGTGCCCGACGATTGTGTCGCCGGCCTGCAAAGGCACGTCGCGGATGCCTTCGCCTTCGTGCAGGGTCTCGCCGCCGCGGTGCAGTGCCAGCATTGACAGCCCGTAGCGTTTGCGCATCCACACCTCGCGAGCGGCCTTGCCGATCAACGAAGAGCCAGGCGGTATGACCACTTCGGCGATACCGGCTTTGGTGGGCGCCAGAGCGTCACCGAAGGCTTCAAAATCCTCGCGAATCCGTAACCCATATTTCTCGGCAAATGCCTTGCAGTCTCCCGGCGCGGCCACGACACCGATGGCGCTGAGGGCCTCGAAGGGGACGTCGCGGGCTACCCCGTTGGGTCCGATCGCTAGATCGCTGCCGCGCATCATAGCGACCACCCGGATCTTGTCGATCTGCTCTACGTCGTTCAGCATCTTGCCGACCAAGCCGCTGTCCTTGGCGATCACCATCTCCTTCATGCAGTACTGAATACCGTAGGTTTTCCGCAGATAGTCCACTGAGGCCGTGGCTGTGGTGCCTTCGCTTTTTTTGGTGGGCAGCACGAACCGGCCCGCCAGCACGAAATAGGCGATTCCGGTGGCCACCAGGACCAAGCCCACTGGCGTGACGGAGAACAGGCCCCAAGTCGCCATTTGTTGCTCGGGGGTCAAAGTCTGATTGGACGTGAGAATCAGGTCATTGAGCAGAATCAGGGGCGAGGAGCCCACCATTGTCACGGTACCACCGAGGATGGCGCAGAAGCCCATCGGCATCAGCAGCCGCGACATGGGTAGACCGGAGCGGGCCGAGATGCGGCTGACCACGGGCAGGAACAGGGCGGCGGCTCCCACGTTTTGCATGAAGGAGGAAATGATCCCCACGGTGCCCGAAATGATGGGGATGATGCGTGACTCGGTAGTGCCGCCCACCTTGAGGATAAAACTGGCCACCTCGCTCATGAGCCCGGTCTTATCCAGGCCGGCGCCTATGATCATGACCGCAATGATCGAGATCACCGCATTGGAGGAAAAGCCGTCGAACAGGTGCTGGGTGTCTACCAGTCCGTGCTCCAGGCCCATGAGCGGGGCTAGCAACGAGGTCAGACCCAACAGGACCATGATGGTGGCGGCGGCCACGTCGACCCCTACCACCTCGAAAGCGAACAAGTAGATGGTCAGCAACAAGATGCCGGATACCCACGCCACCTCCACACTGGGGGCCAGGGTTGACAGATACAGGGCGGCAAGCAGGAACACCAGCGCGGCGATTAGTTGCTTACGCTTCAGTCCGTTGGGCAGGGTCGCCATGGGGAGCCTCTTATGCAGTCGTATTCACACCAAGAATTTTAATTTTCTAGCGGTTCTTCGATGCGGGTCGCTGGCCGAGGCCGCGAAGAAGTTCAGAAAATGCTAAAATTATGCAAATGCTATCAAAAATGTAGTCCGCTGTCCTGGTAAGTCGTGCCCTGCTGTCTCATTGCTCGGCCGCTGCGCAGTCCGCTTCACACAAAGGTCAACATCTGTTCCACCAGTCCGCGCTGCTCACCGTGCGCGAGATAGGCAGCGTACGCGCGCATCTCGAAGACCGGGGCATCTTCGACGCAGTGCAGGGTGCCGCCTGCAAGGTCGGGGTCCGCCATGTCCCGCGGCAGATAGGCACTGCCTCCACAGGAGCATATCAACCTCAGGGCTACGCGACCGGAGTTGCTGCGCACAGCAGCCGGGGGACGGTGCGGGAAACACCGGTTGTGCTGGTCGTTGAACACCGTTCCCCAGTCGACTAACACGTAACCCTCCTCCAGGGCAGCGTCAACCCCCTGTCCGGGACGGGCGGACACCAATACGAGCTCGACCGGATCGAGCTCCCTCAGAATGAGGTTCGCCAAGTGCGGAGGGCTGTAGAGAAAACCCAGGTGGGTCTCGCCCCGGGCGAGCTTCTCGGCGATACCAGCCGCCCCCCGGATCTCCACCCAGGGCGCAACACCAGGCAGGCCAACCCGCACTCGGCGTAACCAGTCCTGGAGGAACAGTTCCCAGAAACTCGCCACGCCGGCCACCGTTACCGGCGAGCGGTCATCCAATGCGATGTCTTTCTGGGCACGGTCCAGGGCTTGAACGATGCCAATTGCATGCCGCAGCATGCGCTCTCCCGCCGTGGTGAGTTGGACCTGTTGACTATTACGCTTGAGCAGGGATCGCCCCAGCTCGGACTCTAATTGGCGTATCCGTGCACTGATTGCCGAAGGGGTAAGGCACAGGTTCTCGGCGGCCCGCGTGAACGAGCGCATGCGATGAACTTCGAGGAAGGTGCGCAACAACTCGGTTTCCATGTCTTCGTCTCTAGCGATGCCAGTGATAAAAAACGTTAATAAACAGCATCATGCAAATATTTTGCATGATCTATCGAGTAAGTTTTGCTTTCTTTATTAACCCCTCCCGTGTAGGGTTTCTGCCTGCTGTAGGGGCCCGAGTAACCGACTCGCTCCTCCCGCCTAACGTATCCTCAGGAGCTGTAAACCCATGAGTGCATCCCTTACCCCCGGCGGCGCGTCCCGGCGTGCCTTCGTCGTTACCTTAGTGCTTGGCGCCGTCAGCATCGGCCTGTTTCTTCTGCTGTACCTGTTCTCCGACACCCTGCCGCAACTCGCGG